>NZ_JBFAOH010000035.1:0-63742 GCF_040675175.1 Nonomuraea sp. NPDC049649 | reverse complement strand
TCGCCGGGCACGACCTCGGCGCCGATCCGGATGATGCCGCGCTCGTCGAGGTCGGCCAGGACCTCCTCCGACACGTTCGGGATGTCGCGGGTGATTTCCTCGGGGCCCAGCTTGGTGTCGCGGGCGTCGACCTCGTGCTCCTCGATGTGGATCGAGGAGAGCACGTCGTCCTGCACCAGCCGCTGGGACAGGATGATGGCGTCTTCGTAGTTGTGGCCCTCCCACGGCATGAACGCCACCAGGAGGTTCTTGCCCAGCGCCATCTCGCCGTTCTGGGTGCACGGGCCGTCGGCGATCACCTGGTGGGCCTCGACCCGGTCGCCCTCGGCCACGATCGGCTTCTGGTTGAACGAGGTGCCCTGGTTGGAGCGGTCGAACTTGGCCACCCGGTAGGTGGTGCGGGTGCCGTCGTCGTTGGCGACGGTGATGTAGTCGGCCGAGACCTCCTCGACCACACCCGGCTTCTCGGCGCTTATGACGTCGCCCGCGTCGGTCGCGGCGCGGTACTCCATGCCGGTGCCGACCAGCGGCGCCTCGCTCCGCAGCAGCGGCACCGACTGGCGCTGCATGTTGGAGCCCATGAGCGCGCGGTTGGCGTCGTCGTGCTCCAGGAACGGGATCATCGCGGTGGCGACCGACACCATCTGGCGCGGCGACACGTCGACGTAGTCGACCTCCGACGCCCTGGCCAGCTCGGTCTCGCCGCCCTTGGTACGGACGAGCACCCGCTGCTCGGCGAACGTGCCGTCGGGGTTGATCACGGTGTTGGCCTGCGCCTTGACGAAGCGGTCTTCCTCGTCGGCGGTCAGGTAGTCGATCTGGTCGGTCACCTTGCCGTCGACGACCCTGCGGTAGGGCGTCTCGACGAAGCCGAACGCGTTGATCCGCCCGTACGAGGCGAGCGAGCCGATCAGGCCGATGTTGGGGCCTTCCGGCGTCTCGATCGGGCACATCCGGCCGTAGTGGGACGGGTGCACGTCGCGGACCTCGAAGCCGGCGCGCTCACGCGACAGACCGCCGGGACCGAGCGCGGACAGGCGCCGCTTGTGGGTCAGACCGGCCAGCGGGTTGGTCTGGTCCATGAACTGCGACAGCTGCGAGGTGCCGAAGAACTCCTTGATCGACGCCACCACCGGGCGGATGTTGATCAGAGTCTGCGGCGTTATGGCCTCGACGTCCTGGGTGGTCATCCGCTCGCGGACGACGCGCTCCATCCGGGCCAGGCCCAGCCGGACCTGGTTCTGGATCAGCTCGCCGACGCTGCGCAGGCGGCGGTTGCCGAAGTGGTCGATGTCGTCGGTCTCGACGATCACCGTGTCGACCGGCGCGCCCTGGGCGGCCGGCATCGTCTCCTCGCCCGCGTGGAGGCGGACGAGGTACTCGATGGTGGCGACGATGTCCTCTTCGGTCAGCGTGCCCTGGGTGATGTCGGCGGCGACGCCCAGCTTCTTGTTGATCTTGTAGCGGCCGACCTTGGCCAGGTCGTAGCGCTTGGGGTTGAAGTACAGATTCTCCAGCAGGGTCTGCGCCGACTCCTTGGTCGGCGGCTCACCCGGCCGCAGCTTGCGGTAGATGTCGAGCAGCGCGTCGTCCTGACCCGCGGTGTGGTCCTTCTCCAGCGTCGCCCGCATCGACTCGTACTGGCCGAACCGCTCCAGGATCTGCTCGTTGGTCCACCCCAGGGCCTTGAGCAGCACGGTCACGGCCTGCTTGCGCTTGCGGTCGATGCGCACACCGACGCTGTCGCGCTTGTCGATCTCGAACTCCAGCCAGGCGCCCCGCGACGGGATCACCTTGCAGCCGTACAGGTCCTTGTCGGAGGTCTTGTCGACGCTGTGGTCGAAGTACACCCCGGGCGAGCGCACCAGCTGCGACACCACGACCCGCTCGGTGCCGTTGATGATGAAGGTGCCCTTGGGCGTCATGAGCGGGAAGTCGCCCATGAACACCGTCTGGCTCTTGATCTCACCGGTGGTGTTATTGATGAACTCCGCCGTCACGAACATCGGGGCGGAGTAGGTCATGTCCTTGTCTTTGCACTCATCGACTGAGTACTTGGGCGGCTCGAACCGGTGGTCGCGGAACGACAAGGACATGGTCCCCGAGAAGTCCTCGATGGGACTGATCTCCTCGAAGATCTCTTCGAGGCCCGACTGGGTCGGGACGTCCTTACGACCGGCCTGGCGAGCCGCCTCGACCCGGGCCTTCCACTTCTCGTTGCCCAGCAGCCAGTCGAACGACTCGGTCTGCAGAGCAAGGAGGTCGGGAACTTCGAGCGGCTCCTGAATGCGCGAGAACGAGACGCGACGGGGACCGGCGGGTACGGCGGAGGCGTTGCGCGAGGCTGCCAACAGATGTCCTTCCGAGGGCTCGCGGCGGACTGACTACACGCACGCCAGACAACCTCGCAACGTGAGCAAGCGGAGCGGGTCGTCAAAGGGCAGCGCAAAGGGGCAGTGTAGCCGAACGGCACACGCCTGTCCACTTCACCAGCTCTGCATGCTCCACGTTGGTCGCAGCATCGCTCGTCTGAACGAATCCGTCAAGCCCGCAAGCCCGACTTTTAGCCGCCTAGGGGCTCAGACGCTGGGTTTTCTCCCCTGCGTGACTGATCGCCTACCGCCCGGCCCAAGACGATACCCGCGAACGTGGGCGGTTAACGCTCCGTCACACCGGGGGTCGAACCCATGCCGACAACCGGTGCAGCAGTGACGGAAATACCCGTGACCAAGGACTCGCTAAACCTGATTTTTGGTAACAATTGAACGACGCGACCCGCCCGGGACCCCTCAAGCCGTCCCGATCAGGGTCGACAGGTCCGAGACCAGCCACCTGTCGCCCTGCCTGCTCATGACGAGCCTCGCGCGCGTCCTGCTCACCTGCTGACGGGGCTCCGCCTTCCCCGCGGCCTCCGTGATCGTACCCGTGTTGACGAAGAGCAGAACCTCCACCCTGTCCGGCTCCGCCCGCTCCACCGCCGCCGCCACGACCGAGGCCGTCTGGACCATCTTGCGTTCCTTGGCCCGGGCCGCCAGCGAGCCCGACAGCTCCGCGTACTGCCGGGTGAGCGCCCCGGTCGTGTGCTGTCCCGCGCGCGCCAGGTCCCGCTCGACGGTGCGGTAGTCGTACGAGAGCAGCTCCGGCGCGATGGCCTTGGCCGCGGAGAGCGCCTCGGCCGCCGCCTCCTCCCCGCCGCGCAGCGCCCGCCAGTCGGACCAGAGCACGCCCGCCGCGATGCCCAGGGCGAGCACCAGGACGCCGAGCACCGCCAGCGCCGCCCTCACGTGACCTGCTCCGCCTTCGCCACCAGCCAGACGCCCTGGACCTTCGACAGCTCCATCCGCCACCGGTAGAACCGCTCCTGGGGCGCCTCGTCCGAGCCGTCCCAGCGGATCACCACGTCGGCCACCACGAGCGCCCGGGCGCCGCCTCCCGAGAGCGACTCCAGCCCCGCGGCCCTGACCACGCCCTCCTGGACGACCTTGTTCTTGCGCGTCGTCCGCACCAGCTCGTCGGCCGCCGCCTCGTACGCCGCCCTGGCCGCCCCGGTCGAGCTCGTCAGGATGCGGTGCACGTCCGCGTCGACCGTCTCGTGGTTGAGCGAGAGCAGGTTCATCGCGTGCGTGCTCGCGGCGCGCAGCGCCGCCTCGCGGTCGTCGGCCCTCGCCTGCGCGTCGCGGCCCTGCCCGCCCAGCCAGACCGCCGCCGCGGCGAGCAGCGCCGTCAGGACGGCGAGCACGAGGACGGCGACGCGGGCCATCCGCGCTCACCCCCTCCCGGCCGTCGCCGGATCATAACCCGGCCGCCTTCCCGGACACCCGCCAATCGCCCCCCAGACGGTACGAACCACACCCGAATGGCATAACTCCCGGACACACGGAAGGAGGTGGCACCTGCGCGCCCCGCAGAACAGGCCGCAGTGCTCATCGCCGTCGCGAGATGACGCGGAAGGGGTGGCACACGAGCGCCCCTCAGAACTCGTCGCCGCCGCGAGACGACGCGGAAGAGGCGGCACATGAGCACCCCCGGAACACTCCCGGGCATGCGAAAGGGGCGGCACACCCGGCACCAGGGTGTGACCGCCCCTCTCGGAAAAGCGTTCGGTCTTACTTGACCGTGACGGTGGCGCCGGCGCCCTCCAGGGCAGCCTTGGCCTTCTCCGCCTGCTCCTTGTTGACCTTGCCGTCGAAGACCGGCTTCGGAGCACCGTCGACCAGGTCCTTGGCCTCCTTCAGGCCCAGGGACGTGAGGGCGCGGATCTCCTTGATGACCTGGATCTTCTTGTCGCCGGCGGCCTCGAGGATGACCTCGAACTCGTCCTGCTCCTCGGCGGCGGCCTCGCCGCCACCACCGGCGGCGGCCGGAGCCGCGGCCACGGCCGCGACCGGGGCGGCGGCCTTGACGTCGAAGGTCTCCTCGAACTGCTTCACGAACTCGGAAAGCTCGAGGAGGGTCATCTCCTTGAACGCGTCGAGCAGCTCGTCGGTGCTGAGCTTCGCCATGATGTTTCCTCCGTATGGGACGTGCGAAATTTAGGTACGGGACCGCGGTGTTGCGGCAATCCCCGAGCTACTCGCCCGCTTCTTCGCGCTTGGCGCGAAGAGCCTCGGCCAGCTGGGCCATGTTGGTCGGCAGCGCGGCGAGCATCGCGGCAGCAGCGCTCTGCTTCGCCTTCATCGCGCCGGCCAGCTTCGCCAGAAGGACCTCGCGGGACTCGAGGTCGGCGAGCTTGGTGATCTCGTTGGCGTCCAGCTTCTTACCGTCGAGGACACCACCCTTGATCACCAGAAGGGGATTGGCCTTGGCGAAGTCACGCAGACCCTTGGCGGCCTCGACAACGTCGCCGTTGACGAAGGCGATCGCGGTCGGACCGGTGAGCAGGTCATCCAGGTCCGAGACGCCGGCCTGGCTGGCCGCGATCTTGGTCAGGGTGTTCTTCGCCACGGCGAACTTCGCATTCTCACCGAGAGAGGTGCGCAGCTCCTTGAGCTGGGCGACGGTGAGACCGCGGTACTCGGTCAGAACGGCGGCGGCGCTGCCCTCGAACTCACTCTTGAGCTCGGCAACCGCTGTCGCCTTATCCGCCCTCGCCATGGGCCTCCTTCCAGATGTGCCACCGGTGAAGGCCTTGAACATGAGAACAGCCCCGGGCGCAGGGCGCACACGGGGCTCGCACACATGGAATGCACCATATGGGAAACTCGCATCACACCTGCGCGGGCCGTCCACCTGAGGTGGATCCTTCGGTCGCCAGGCTACGAGGCACCTGACGACGACCGGCGGTCTTCGGCAACGACCAGAGTACGGCCTGGCCGCCGAGTTTCCAAATCGTTCTCAGTCGGTGGTGCGCTCCGGCAGCTCACCGATCTGGTCGGCGGGCGGGGCCTGGATGTCGACGGACTCGTTGTAGCCCTTGAACATCAGCGTGGCGTCGAGCTCGGCGCCCTCCTTGGCGCCGTTCAGGGTCAGCTTGCGGGGCAGCCCGTCGGCGGCGACCCAGATGTCGAACTTGACGTCCTTCAGCTCGGCCAGGCCCTCCCGGGCCCGCTCCTGCTTGTCGGCCGGGAGCTGCTGGACGGCGGCGTCGACCGGGAAGGTGCCGCTGTAGTGGGTGGTGTCCTCGCCGCCCACGCTCTCGCTGCCGGCCGCCTGGACGTCCTGCGACGAGGTGATCATCTTGGTCACGCCGGCCAGGTCGAACTGCTGCACCTGGTCGAGCACCCGGCTCACCTCACCGCTGTCGCCGGCCTCGGAGAGCGGGACCTTGACCCAGGGCTTGGTGGCGCCGAGCACCTTGTTGAGCGTGTCGACCCTGACGTACGCGGTCTCGCCCTGGACGATCACCCGGGCGCCGCCCGGCAGCTCCCGGCCGCCGAAACCGGCGGTGTCCACGGTCAGGTCGAGAGCGAGCTCCGGCCGGCTCTGGTAGACCATGCGGCCCTGCAGCTTCCCGCTGCCCTCGTTCGGGTGCGAGACGTCGACGACCGCGTCCACCGTGTAGGAGCTGACCTCGGTCGTCTTCTGAGCCGCCTGGGCCAGGACCTCGGAGGCGGCCAGGTTCACGTGAATGGGCTGCGCGTTCGTTCCACAGCCGGCGACCGCCGTCGCGGCCAGAACGGCCGCGGCCGCGGCAGTGGCGAGAGAAAACCTGCGCTTGAGCATGTTTTGACCCTACGTGTCGGAACGTCCTGCGTAGCGCGTTCCCCCGGCTTCTCATGGAAAACCCAGGGATGTCCCTGAGGGGGAACCGGACGGGTGGGGGCCGGACGGGCGGACCCGGGCCTTCACGGGGGAAACGAGAAGGCCCCGGCGCCGTGAAGCGCCGGGGCCTTTCCGCTGAAGCTCGTCAGACCGTTTCGAGCTCGTCGACGATGCCGCGGGTGATGTTCGGGTCGACCGGGACACCGGGGCCCATGGTCGTGGAGAACGTCACCTTCTTGATGTAGCGGCCCTTGGCCGCCGACGGCTTGAGCCGCATGACCTCGTCGATCGCGGCCGCGTAGTTCTCCAGGAGCTGACGCTCGCCGAACGACGCCTTGCCGATGATGAAGTGCAGGTTGGCCTGCCGGTCGGTGCGGAACTCGATCTTGCCGCCCTTGATGTCGGTCACGGCCTTGGCCACGTCGGGCGTGACCGTGCCGGTCTTCGGGTTCGGCATGAGACCGCGCGGGCCGAGGACGCGGCCCAGGCGGCCGACCTTGCCCATCATGTCGGGCGTGGCCACCACGGCGTCGAACTCGTTGAGCCGGTTGCCCTTGGAGATGTCCTCGATCAGGTCGTCGGCGCCGACGATGTCGGCACCCGCCTCGCGGGCCGCCTCGGCACGGTCGCCGGTCGCGAAGACCAGGACCCGGGCGGTCTTACCGGTGCCGTGCGGGAGGTTGACCGTGCCGCGCACGATCTGGTCGGCCTTGCGAGGGTCGACGCCCAGCCGCATCGCCACCTCGACGGTGGCGTCGAACTTGGTGGTGGACGTCTCCTTGGTCAGCCTGGCGGCGTCGGCCGGGCTGTAAAGCTTGTCGCGGTCGATCTTCGCCGCCGCGTCCCTGTGCGCCTTGCTGCGCTTCATGTCGTTCTCCTTGTGGTTATCGCGGGCCGTGAGCGGCCCTCCCACGGGTGGGGAAATGCTCAGTCGGCGACGGTGATGCCCATGGAGCGGGCGGTGCCGGCGATGATCTTCTCGGCCTGCTCGACGCTGTTGGCGTTGAGGTCGGGCATCTTCGTCTCGGCGATGCTGCGCAGCTGCTCGCGGCTGAGCTGGCCCACCTTGTCCTTGTGCGGGGTCGCGCTGCCCTTGTCGATGCCCAGCGCCTTCTTGATCAGCTGGGGCGCGGGCGGCGTCTTCGTGACGAAGCTGAAGCTCCGGTCTTCGAAGATGGTGATCTCGACGGGGATGATGTTGCCCCGCTGGCCCTCCGTCGCAGCGTTGTACTGCTTGACGAAGTCCATGATGTTGACGCCGTGCGGACCGAGGGCGGTACCGACCGGCGGGGCGGGCGTGGCCTGTCCAGCGGGAAGCTGGACCTTGACCAGGGCCGCGATCTTCTTCTTCGGAGGCATGAGTCCTTCTCCGGGTCCTGATGGGTGATGCTTCCGGAACACGGGTGTGTCCGGACATGTCGGAAGGCCGCCCTTCGCGACAGGCGGCCAGCCGAACGTTTCATTGTAGTCAGATCTTCGAGACCTGGTTGAACGACAGCTCCACCGGGGTCTCCCGGCCGAAGATCGAGACGAGCACCTTGAGCTTCTGCGACTCCGGGCTGATCTCGCTGACCGAGGCCGGCAGCGTGGCGAACGGGCCGTCCATGACGGTGACGGACTCGCCGATCTCGAACTCGACGGCGGGGCCGGTGGGCGCCTTGACGGCGGCCTTCTTGCTCTCCTCGGCCGGCTCGGGGGCCAGGAGCTTGGCCACCTCGTCGAGGCTGAGCGGGCTCGGCTTGTTGGACAGGCCGACGAAGCCGGTCACCCCGGGAGTGTTGCGCACGGCGGCCCAGGACTCGTCGGTCAGGTCCATGCGCACCAGGACGTAACCCGGCAGCACGCGCTCCTTGACCGGCACCTTCTTGCCGCTCTTGAACTCCTGGACGGTGTGGGTCGGCACCTCGACCTGGAAGATGTAGTCCTCCATGTTGAGCGACACGTTGCGGCTCTCGATGTTGGACTTCACGCGGTTCTCGTAACCGGCGTAGGAGTGGATCACGTACCACTCGCCGGGCAGGCCGCGGAGCGACTCCTTGAACTCCTCGACCGGGTCGACGTCAGGCTCGACGTCACCGTCCTCCTCGACGACGGCCGCCTCGGCGGTGTCGTCGGCGACGCCTTCGACGGTCTCCTCAGCGGCCTGGACGGCCTCTTCCCGGTCGGCGTCCCGCTCCTCGCGGGGCTCGTCGGCCGGCACTGAAGATTCGGACACGGTGACTCTTCCTCTTTCGTCGTATCGAACGGCGACGCCGCCAGGCGGGCACCGTACTGCGTCAGAATCAGCCGCCGAAGATCCGCAGGACGGCCCAGCCGAAAACGGCGTCGAGGCCGTAAATAATGCCAACCATAATCAACACGAACACCATCACGACGGTGGTGTACGTGATCAGGTCCTTGCGTGTCGGCCAGATGACCTTCCGGAGCTCGCCGACGACCTGACGGTAGAAGAGGGCCGGAGAAGTCCGCTTCTTCTTCTCACCACTGGGCTTGCCTGCGGTCTCGCCGCGCGTGTCGATCGCCACAGTCCTCACCTGAAATCGGTCGTATCCAACGCAGTTTGCGGCGCCTACACGCCATTATTGCGCGGACCGCACTCGCAGGGCACGAGGGACTCGAACCCCCAACCGCCGGTTTTGGAGACCGGTGCGCTACCAATTGCGCCAGTGCCCTATGTCATCGACCAGACTACCCTGACCGACTCACTGCCTGGACCGAACGCCACGTCGACATGTGGCGGCAGGACCTGGCGAAAGTGTACGGAAGATTGTCCGCCACGTCGAACCCTAACCTGATACCCCAGGTCACACGTGCGCCGGAGCCCTCGTGGGAGCATGGAGTCATGTCCACCCGACGCCGTGTCTCCACACGTATTTCCGCGATTTCCGAGTCCGCGACCCTCGCCGTGGACGCCAAGGCCAAGGCGATGAAGGCGGCCGGCCGTCCGGTCATCGGCTTCGGCGCCGGCGAGCCCGACTTCCCGACGCCCGACTACATCGTCGAGGCGGCCGTGGCCGCCGCCCGCGATCCGCGCTTCCACAAGTACACGCCCGCGGGCGGCCTGCCCGAGCTGAAGCAGGCGATCGCCGCCAAGACGGCGCGCGACTCCGGCTACGAGGTCGACGCGTCGCGGGTGCTGGTGACCAACGGCGGCAAGCAGGCCGTCTACGAGGCGTTCGCCACGCTGCTCGACCCGGGCGACGAGGTCCTGGTGGTGGCCCCGTACTGGACGACCTACCCGGAGGCGATCAAGCTGGCCGGGGGCGTCCAGGTGGACGTCGTCACCGACGAGACGAGCGGCTACCTGGCGAGCGTCGAGCAGCTCGAGGCGGCGCGCACCGAGCGCACGAAGGTCCTGCTGTTCGTCTCGCCGTCCAACCCGACGGGCGCCGTCTACTCGGCCGAGCAGACGGCCGAGATCGGCCGCTGGGCGGCCGAGCACGGCCTGTGGGTGGTCACGGACGAGATCTACGAGCATCTGACGTACGGGGGCGCCGAGTTCACCAGCATCGCCACGGCCGTCCCCGAGCTGGCCGACCAGGTGGTCATCCTCAACGGCGTGGCCAAGACGTACGCGATGACGGGCTGGCGGGTCGGCTGGCTGATCGGGCCGTCCGACGTGGTCAAGGCGGCCACCAACCTGCAGTCGCACGCCACGTCCAACGTGTCCAACGTCGCGCAGATGGCCGCGCTGGCGGCGGTCTCGGGCGATCTGTCGGCGGTGGCGCGGATGCGTGAGGCGTTCGACCGGCGCCGGCAGACGATGGTGCGGATGCTCAGCGAGATCCCGGGCGTGGTCTGCCCCGAGCCGAAGGGCGCGTTCTACGCGTACCCGTCCGTCAAGGAGCTGATCGGCAAGGAGCTGCGCGGCCGCCGCCCGCAGACGTCGGCCGAGCTGGCCGAGCTGATCCTGGAGGAGGCGGAGGTGGCCGTGGTGCCGGGCGAGGCGTTCGGCACGCCGGGCTACTTCCGCCTGTCGTACGCGCTGGGCGACGAGGACCTGGTGGAGGGCGTCAGCCGGCTCGGCAAGCTGCTGTCCGAGGCCCGCTGACCCTCACCCGGGAAGCCGCACCGCGATCATGGCGACGTCGTCGACCCCGGAGATCGGCATGTCGCTCAGCAGCCGGTCGCAGAACTCGTCCAGCGGTGCCCTGGCCCGCCTGGCGGCGCTGTCGCACAGGCGGGCCAGGCCGTCGCCGAAGTCCTCGTCCTCCCGTTCGACCAGGCCGTCGGTGTAGAGCAGCAGGGTGCCGCCCGGGGGCAGCGCCACGCGCGCCGAGTCGAACTCCCCGTCGTAGGGGATGCCCAGCAGCGGGTTGGCCGCCGAGTCGAGGAACCGCCCGGCGCCGTCCGGGGTGATCAGCAGCGGCGGCGGATGGCCGGCCAGCGAGTAGTGGAGCTGGTGGCCGTCCTCGCCGCGTTCCAGCCGGGCCAGGACGCACGTCGCGGTCTCCTCGCCGTAGAGCGTGTCGATCACCCGGTTGAGCCGCCGCAGGACCTCGCCCGGCGCCTCCTCGCGGTCGATGGCCAGGCTGCGGAGCATGTTGCGCAGCCGGCCCATCCCGACGGCGGCGCGCAGGTCGTGGCCTGCGACGTCGCCGATGACCAGGATGGTGACGCCGTCGCCGAGGACGAAGGAGTCGTACCAGTCGCCGCCCACTTCGGCGGCGGAGGGGCTGGGCCGGTAGCGGGCGGTGATCTCCAGGCCGGGCACGCGCGGCGGTTCGGCGAGCAGGCTGTGCTGGATGGCGACCGCGAACTGGCGGGCCCGCTGCAGGCTCATCACGTTGCGCAGCAGGTCGTGCGCCTGCTCGAACGCCTCCCGCAGCAGGTCGATCTCGTAGTCCTCCATGGGCGGGCGGTCGCCGCAGGTCGCCGCGGTGATCACTGCGGTGATCACGCCGTCTACCGTCACCGGCAGGATCGCCACGCTGTTGGCGCCGGCGGCGCGCATCCAAGCCTGCGTGCTCGAGGGGGTGAGGTCGTCGGGCGGCTCGCCCGGCGGGAACGTCCTGCGCACCACCCGGGACTGGGGGACGGCGTCGACCAAGGGCCCCTTGCGGAGGGTGAGGCGCTGCGCGCTGAAGCGCGGGAAGTCCGGCAGGTCGGGGCGCGAGGCGGCGGCGACCCGCTCGACGGCCAGCGCCGGCCGGCCGGTCAGCCCCTCGGCCAGCTCGGTGACCAGGTGGACGCCGCACCCGTCGGCCAGCTCGGGCACGATGACCTCGGCGAGCGCGCCCAGCATCTCCTCGACGCTCGCCCGCCTGGTCATCGCCTCGCCGGCGCGTTCCAGCAGGCGCTGGCGGCGCTGCTGCCGCCAGCGCTGCTCGACGTCGGTGTAGGTGCCGACCCACTCCACGAGCCGGTCGCCCTCCATGATGGGCACGGCCCTGGACAGGAAGTGCCGGTAGCCGTGCTCCACGGTGTGGATCCGGTAGACGTGCTCCCACACCTCGGGCACCTCCCGCACCGCGCGCGTCCAGGACCGCACCAGTTCGGGGCGGTCGTCGGGGTGGACGGCGCGCAGCCAGCCGTCGCCGCGGTACTCCTCCCAGGTCATCCCCGTCACCCGCTCCCATTCCGGGACGCGTTCGGTGAATCCTCCTTCGACGGAGTTGACCCAGAGCATCTGCGCGCTCACCCGTACCAGGCTGCGGTAGCGCCGCAGGATGCGGCTGCGCTCGTCGGCGATGGCCTGGATCCGTTTGGCCGCGCCGAGCTGGTCGGTGACCTCCACGCAGACCAGCAGCACGCCGCCCACGCCGTCCTGGAAGGTCACCTGGGACAGGCTGAAGGTGAAGAACCGCTCCTGCCCGTCGGGGGTCTTGAGGGTGGGGTCGCCGGGCTCGTCGGTGAGCACGATCGGCTCACCGGTACGTACCACCTTGTCGAACAGGTCCGAGTAGTCCCGGCGGAAAACGGTGAACAGCTCCCTCATGGGCGCGCCGAGCGGCTTGTTGCCGAACAGGGACCGGTATCTGCGGTTGGTGTAGATCAGCCGATGCTCGCGGCCGCGGGTGATGGCGATGCCCACCGGAGCCGGGTCCAGCATCTCGAACGTCAGCCCGCTGACACCGTGTTCGAGGCGTTGTTCTCCGTCCATGGATCTCCCCCCGAAGACCTCCGCAAAAGGGGGCTACCCGGTCACTTCATCTGCAATACGGTCGATTTCCGTCAACAGTCCTGGCGTGGCGGCGACGTAGACGGCGGTGCCGGGACGCTCCAGCCACATGAAGTTGTGCAGCTCCCCGTTCTGCCAGCTCAACGCGGGCTTGCCGTGATGCATACCCAGCGTGGCCCGCTCCACCAAGACGGCGAACTCCTCGGCCGTCCGGACGCCGCAGACGACGCCGACGTGCAGCCGCTCGCCGCCCCTGCTCCACGTCTCGCCCCTGACCTTCACCTTCCGGGTCAGCGAGGGGAGCCGCCGGAACGTACCCGTCCTCGTCGTACCCAGCGGCATCACGGTCACCTCGACGGGCACGGAACCGCACGAGAACGCGGGCCCCGTCACGGCGGCGACCGGGCTGGGCCTGCCGATCGGCGGCGCCGCCGGAGACGGGCCGCACGCGGCGAGGCTCATGACCAGGAGCACCGTCGCCAGGCGCCGCATCACCACTCCAGGACCGGAACGCGGGAAAGGTCCCCAGTCTCCTACAACAGCTCTACGGACGCGGCAAATCCCGGTCCGGTCCAGTGGCAAAATATGGCGATGGCACGGTCCCTGCTCACACTTCCCAAGGCCCACCTGCACCTTCACTTCACCGGCTCCATGCGCCACTCGACGCTGATCGAGCTGGCCAGGGAGCAGGGTCTCCACCTGCCCGACGCGCTGGAGGAAGACTGGCCGCCGAGGCTGCGGGCGACCGACGAGCGGGGCTGGTTCCGGTTCCAGCGGCTGTACGACATCGCCCGGTCGGTGCTGCGGCGGCCGGAGCACGTCTACCGGCTGCTCCGCGAGACCGCCGAGGACGAGGTGGCGGCCGGGTCGCGCTGGCTGGAGATCCAGGTCGACCCGTCCGGCTACCAGCAGCTGTTCGGCGGCCTCACGGCCACGCTGGAGCTGGTGCTGGACGCGGTCGAGCAGGCGTCCAAGGCGACGGGCGCCGGCATCGCGGTCGTGGTCGCCGCCAACCGCACCAGGCATCCCCTCGACGCCAACACGCTCGCCCGGCTGGCCGCCCAGTACACCGGCCGGGGCGTGGTCGGGTTCGGCCTGTCCAACGACGAACGGCGCGGCCAGGCCCGCGACTTCGACCGGGCGTTCCGCATCGCCAAACGGGCCGGGCTGCTGGCCGTGCCGCACGGCGGCGAGCTGCAGGGGCCGCGGAGCGTGGCCCAGTGCGTCGACGACCTCGGCGCCGACCGGGTGGGCCACGGCGTGCGCGCCGCCGAGGACGACCGGCTGATGGAACGGCTCGCCGACCGCGAGATCTGCTGCGAGGTCTGCCCGACCAGCAACGTCGGCCTCGGGGTCGCCGACCGGGCGGCCGACGTGCCGCTGCGCCGTCTCTTCGAGGCGGGGGTGCCGATCGCGCTCGGCTCCGACGACCCGCTGCTGTTCGGGGCGCGGCTGCTGCGCCAGTACGAGCTGGCCAGAGAGGTGTACGGGTTCAGCGACGCGGAGATCGCCGAGCTGGCACGCCAGTCGATCAGGTCGTCGGCCGCGCCCGAGGCGGTGCGCAAGGAGCTGCTGCGGGGCGTCGACGGCTGGCTGGCCTCACCGGAGTGAACGGGCCAGCTCGACCGCGCGGGCCATCGACCGCGCGCCCTCCAGCCGGTGGCCGACGTCGCCCCGCTGCCAGATGAGCGTGGGCCCGGCCTGGCGCAGCGGGATCTCGCCGCCGCCCTCCCGGGTGAGGTAGCCGAGCGGGTGCGAGCCCGACACCCAGAAGCCGGTCACGCCGTCGACCTCGGCCGTCTCGGGAAACGGCGGGCCGACTTTCTTGAAGAAGAACGGGTCCAGCCGGCCGCCGAACTGGTCCAGCCGGACGCCGTCCCGCCAGAACATCGACACCACCCGGCCGCCGTCCGCGACCGTCACCCGCGCCGGCTCGCCGAGCGCGGCCGGAGTCCTGACCGGGAAGTCGACCTGCGCGGCGACCTCGTCCAGCGGCACGTCCCGCTCCCCCGGCAGCGGCGCCTGCGTCCGCACCGGCGGCGGTGTCTCGCCGCCGAGCCGCAGCTCGATCCCTGCCTGCCGGAGGATCGCGACCACCGCGTCCCTGCCCTGCGGGGTCGCCGCCGTCACCGCCACCAACGCGGCCACCGCCGCCGCGACCAGCCGCCACCGCCTGACCGGTTTCTCCAGCCTCGCCCGTACGGACGACGCCACCCGCTCCGGCGGCGGGACCGGCACGTCGAGAGAGGAGCCCAGGGCGCGCAGCTCGGCCTCCAGATCGTCGAACCGCTCATCCGAGCCCATCCCCCGCCTCCTCCCTGAGCCTCGCCAGGCCGCGATGCGTCCTGGACTTGACCGTGCCGACCGGCCAGCCGAGCACCTGGGCGGTCTCCGCCTCCGACAGCTGCAGGAAATACCGGCAGACGACCGCGCTGCGTTCCCGCTCCGGCAGCGCCCGCACCGCCTCCAGCAGCCTCGCCCGCCGATCCGTCGCCACCGCCGCGCCCGCCGGGTCGTCCGGGGCCTTCGCGTCCGCCGTCGCGCTCAGCCGTACCGTCAGATCCGACCTGCGGCCGCGCGCCCGCGTCAGATTGTGCGTCTCGTTCGCCACGATGCGCAGCAGCCACGGGCGGAACGCCGCGCCGCGCCGGAACGACCCCAGATGCCGGAACGCCTTGACGAACGCCTCCTGCACCACGTCCTCCGCCTCGTCACGGGCGCCCAGCAGGGCCGCGGTGCGGTGCGCGAGCGCGCTGTAGCGGGCGACCAGCACCTCGTAGGCGCTCAGGTCACCCTCCAGCGAGCGGGCGATGGCCTCGTCGTCGTCCATGGGCGTCGCCCGATTCCACCGCATTCGTGGCCCGCGCGGAAGGGCGTTCAGGTGACCTTTGGAGCTGACCGGGCACTAGACTCTGGCCATTCCCGCGACCCCTTGTAAGGATCGGCGACTATGTCTTCTGGATACGACCGTGTAGTCCAACCGGCGGCCGGTGACGGAGCCCTGGAGAACCACCTCGGTGGTGACGAGGCCCGGAACTACCGGAAGTACGAGTACGACATGGTCGCCCCGCACGTCGGCCGGTCCCTGCTGGAGATCGGGTCCGGGCTCGGGCACTTCGCCGAACAGTTCCTGCCGCGGCTCGACCGGCTCGTCGTCAGCGACTTCGACCCCTACTGCGTCGAACAGCTCAAGAAACGCTTCGCCGAACGCGATGACGTGGGCGTGCTGCAGTTCGCGCTGCCGACCGAGATTCCGCTCGACGACAAGGTCGACACGGTCGTGATGATGAACGTTCTCGAACACATCGAGGACGATGCCGAGGCCCTTCGGTCGCTGGCTCGGGTCACGCTTCCTGGTGGGCGGATCGTCATCTGGGTGCCGGGATATATGCAGTTGTACGGGGACTTCGACCGGAAGGTCGGGCATGTGCGGCGGTACACGCCCAAGACGCTGGCCGACGCCGTGAAGCGGGCGGAGCTGGACATAGAAGTCCTCAAGCCGATCAACTTCCTCGGCGGGATCGCCTGGTGGGCGGCGGTGCGGCGGGGCGGCGTCGGGTACCCGGACCCGCGGCTGGTCAAGATCTACGACCGGACGGTGGTGCCGATGACCCGGCTCATCGAACGCTTCATCCGGCCCCCATTCGGACAGACGGTCTTCTGCGTCGCCCGCGTCCCCGGCTGATCCTTAGCCGGTTTCCGCCTCAACGGCATGGTCCTCGCCCGGAGACGCGCTTCGCGCGATTCCAGCTCGGGCTGTGTAGTGCGGGGGCTTCGCCCCCGCGTTGTTCAAAGGCGCGGCCTTCGCGGTGGGAGGCGCTTCGCGCCGGTCGGCTCAGACTGTGTTGTGCGGGGGCAAGCCCCCGCGCCCCCGGCGAGGGAGCTACCGCCCCCTCGCGCCCCCCGGTCCCTGCCCACGACGCGAAACCGTTTTACGGCCGGCGCTCTCGGAAGGGATGTCGCTGATCAAGGTCTGCGCGGCCCTGCCACGGACCACTGCGGATTCCGGGTGTCATCCAAGTGCCTTCGCCGAGATCCAGGAGCGGTGGGTGCGTTTCTACCCCGGCTACCGCTCGGCCCGCTTCCACGTGAGCACCGACGGCACCCGCGTATACAACATCGTGCACTGGGCGAGCGAGGCGGACTACCGCCACTTCGTGGAGACCTCCGACACCGAGGGCCGGATGGCCGCCATCGGTAAGGCGCTGGAGGGCCTGTCCGGCAGGGCTGAACCACGGATGTCCGGAATCCCCACCTACACCGTCGTCCGCGAGATCGGCCCCGGCCCCCAGCGCTCGGACGTCTGATCACGTCCGGCGGCGTGCGGCTATGCCTGCCGGAACCATGCCGCCGGAAGCTGCGGGCCCCCGACTCATCAGTCACGATCAATTGCGCAAAGGCCGATGTGTTGCCCGTGGCGGCCCCCGCGCCCCGGGGCAAGAGAGATACCGTTCCCTCACGCTCCCCGGTCCCTTTCCACGGGAGAGCAGGTGATTCCACGGGAGAACAGGTCGCCCCGTAGGAGCTACGAACGCCGCCCTACCCGCAGTCAGGCAAGGCGTGGCTCGTCGAAAAGGGCGAGTTCTCCCTCATCGGGCGTCTCGAAGATCGTCGCCCACTCCTCGATCATCTCCCTCGTCACCACGGCCGTGCCCGCCCCGCCGCTCCTGTTCCGGATCGCCAACCGCTCCCATAGCTCGTCCACCGAAGCGCCGAGATAACGCAGCTCGACCGCTACCCCTACCTGCCGCGCCCGCAGCCGCAACTCGTCCCGCTCTGCCCGGCTCCAGAACCCGAACTCCAGGATCACGGTCTGCCCGAGCCGGGCCAGGTCCAGCGCATGCTCCCGGAAGAGCCCTTCGAGCCGGTCACGCGGCCCAGGTGCGTGCAGATCGAAACCCAGCCGATCCAGCCACTCATCAGGACAGAGCCGCACAGCCGGAAGCTCACGAGCCAGTCGCGTGGCCAGCGTCGTCTTCCCCGACCCCGGCAACCCGCACACCAGGATCAACCGGCCACGCCGCTCCCCGTCCACCTGGCGCAGAGTACGCCTCTCCGGCAGCAGCGGTAAGACACCCCTTCAAGCGGCAAGACGATCCTTCACAAACGATCCCGCAGAGGAGGCTTCCACCGTGGCCGAAGGAAACGGGCAGGGGCCGGGGAGCGCGAGGGGGCGGCAGCCCCCTCGCCCGGGGGCCGCGGGGGCTTGCCCCCGCACAACACAGTCTGAGCCGACCGGCGCGAAGCGCCTCCCACCGCGAAGGCCGCGCCTTTGAACAACGCGGGGGCGAAGCCCCCGCACCACACAACCCGAGCCGAATCGCGCGAAGCGCGTCTCCGGGCGAGGACCATGCCTTTAATGAGGCCAGGGCCCCCACATCCAGGGGCCCTCGCCGTAAGACGTCACTTGATGGATCCGGCGGTCAGCCCGCCGACCACCTTCCGCTCGATCAACGCGAACAGGATGATCACCGGGATGGTGGCGATCACCGAGCCGGCGAAGAGGTTCTGCCAGTCCACTTGGTACTGGCCGATGAAGGAGTTGAGCGCCACGGTCAGCGGCTGGTTCTCGGGCGTGGTGGTCAAGGTCAGTGCCACGACGAACTCGTTCCAGGCAGCGATGAACGTGAAGATCAGCGCCGTGATCACCCCGGGCATCGCCAGCGGAAGCGTGATCCGGAACAGCGCCCCGAACCTCCCGTTCCCGTCGATGAACGCGGCCTCTTCCAGCTCACGCGGAATGGAGGAGAAGTACGCGGTGAGGATCCACACCGCGAACGCCAGGTTGAACCCCCCGTTGACCAGGATCAACGACCACACAGAGTCAACGAGCCCAAGCTGCGAGAACTCCCGATAGATCCCCACCAGCATGGCCGTCGGCTGAAACATCTGCGTGATCAGCACCAGGATCAGAAAGAAGGTCCGCCCCCGGAAGTTGTGCCGAGCCGCATAGTAAGCAGCCGGCAACGCCACCAAGAGCACCAGCACAGTAGACCCGGCAGCCACCTGAAGAGTGACCACCAGGTTCCCCGCGAGCCCGCTGCTCCAGAAGTTGACGAGGTTGGACCACTCCCACTGGGTCGGCAGGATGGTGGCGTCGCGAAGTGTCTCCTGGGGACGCAGCGAGGTCAGCAGCATCACCAGATACGGGAACAGGAAAATAAAAGCGATCACATACGCGACCGCCGCGGTCACCGTGGTCTTGAGCCGAGGCATCCCGCTGTGCCCCGCCGGCGAGGGCCGGGCATGGGAGGGACGGGCAGGCGCCTTGGGGGCGGTTTCCACTGCCATCACGACACCGCCTTGTTCCAGCGCGAGATCTTGAGGAAGACCGCGGTGATCACGAGCACCATTCCGAAGTTGACCACCGACATGGCGGCGGATTCGCCGATGTCGGAGCCCTTGAGGATGAACATGAAGATCGTCGAGGTGGCGGTCGAGTATCCGGGCTGGCCGTGCGTCATGGCCCAGATGATCGGGAAGCTGTTGAAGACGTTCATCATGTTGATCAGCACGGCCACGGTCAGCGCGGGTCGCAGCAGCGGCAGCGTGATCGACCAGTAGGTGCGCAGCCGGGAGGCTCCGTCCATCTTGGCCGCTTCGTACACGTCGGCCGGGATGGTGGCGAGTCCGGCGAGCAGCGCGTACGTGGTGAAGGGGATGGAGACGAAGACCGCGACGAACACCAGCCACGGCATGGCGGTGGAGGCGTCGCCGAGCTGGTCGGCGGCGGCGCCGCCGAGCGCGTCGATGAGCCCGAGTTTGAGCCTGATCTGGTTGATGATGCCGACTTCGGGGTCGAGCATCCACCGGAAGACGATGGCGGTCATCAGCACGGACGCGGCCCAGGGCGCGATGAGGGCCCACCGGGCGACTTTGCGGCCGGGGAAGCGCTGGTTGAACAGCTGGGCGAGGGCGAGCGAGATCAGCACGGTGAGGGCGACGACGGCCACCACCCAGATCACGCTGCGGATCATGATGTCCGCGAAGTCCTTCTCGGCGAACAGCTTCTCGTAGTTGGCGAAGCCGTTCCAGCCGCGGACGATGCCGACCCGGCTGATCTGCAGGAACGAGGACCGGATCATCTCGACGACCGGCCAGAGCACGACGAACGCGATCAGCGCCAC
Source organism: Nonomuraea sp. NPDC049649 (assembly GCF_040675175.1). Classification (NCBI taxonomy): domain Bacteria; kingdom Bacillati; phylum Actinomycetota; class Actinomycetes; order Streptosporangiales; family Streptosporangiaceae; genus Nonomuraea; species Nonomuraea sp. NPDC049649. Next base: position 44,293 of record NZ_JBFAOH010000035.1, on the reverse strand, counting down.
TGCGGGCCCGACCCAGGCCAGCGGCTCCAGGGCGCGCAACCTTCTCATAAAGCTCCTCCGTGGAGGTAAGGCCGGCGCCCGCGGGCGCCGGCCTTACAGGCCCCCGTAGCTCAGCCGGCCTCGGCGGTCTTCTGGAGTTCGCCGAGAACCGCGGCGGGGTCGTCCTTGACGGCGCCGCCGATGGTCTGCTTGATGGCGGGGTTCAGCTCGGCCCACTTCGGGTCCTGGAAGGGGTAGAAGCTGGCGTTGGGCAGGGCGTCGAGGAAGGGCTTGAGCTTCTCGTCGCCGGACAGCTTCTGGATGCCGCCGTTGGTGACGGGCAGCAGCTTGTAGGTTTCGCTGATCTTCTCGGCCGCCGAGCCGGTGTAGAAGTGGTCGAAGAACTTCTTGATCTGCTCGGCGTTGCCGTTCTGGTTGAACGCCATGATCCAGTCCATGACGCCGAGGGTGGTGTCGAGCGGGCCGTCCTTGCCGGGGATGGGGGCGACGCCGTAGTTCTTCAGGCCGGCCGCGTCGAAGATCGGGATGGACATGGGGCCGCCGTTGACCATGCCGACCTTGCCTGCGCCGAAGTCCTCCCAGACGGTCTTGCGGTCCTTGGTGCCGGGGTTGGGGGTGGTCAGTCCGGCGTCGACCAGGCCCTTGAGGTAGGTGAAGGTCTCGACGTTCTGCGCCGAGTTGATCGCCCAGTTGCCGGAGGCGTCCTTGTAGCCGCCGCCGTTGCCGAGCATCCACAGGAACGACTCGGCCTGGGCCTCCTCCTGGCCGAGCGGCAGGCCGAACGGCTGGCTGACGCCGGCGGCCTTGAGCTTCTCGGCGGCGGCCTTGAGCTCGTCCCAGGTCTTGGGCGGCTCGGCGACGCCGGCCTGGTCGAACAGGTCCTTGTTGTAGAAGAGGGCGCGGGCGGAGGACACGAACGGGATGCCGTAGGCGGTGCCGTCGACCTTGCCGAACTCGGCGAACTTCTCCAGCATGTCGCCGGACACCTCGGGCGACAGGACCTCGTCGACCTTGTAGAGCAGGCCGTCGGCGACGAAGCCGGAGTAGTCGCCGGTCTGCAGGATGTCGGGCACCTGACCGTTCTGGATCATGGTGGCGACCTGCTTGTCGATGTCGTTCCAGTTGATGACCTGGACGTCGACCTTGATGTCGGGGTTGGCCGCCTCGAACTCGTCGACGACGCCCTTCCAGAAGTTCTCGCCGGAGTTGGGCTTGCCGGGGCCGTCGCCGTAGTCGGCGGCGACCATCTTCAGCGTGACCTGGCCGTCCGCCGCCTGGTCGCCGCCTTCTGACGCGCCGGAGCCACAGCTCGACAGGGCCAGCACGGTAGCCAGGCCGAGAGCGGCGCCGCCCACAAGTCTCATTCTCACCGTAAGTACCGCCTTCTCATCGGACGGGTCGGGCTGGTCCGTACCAGCTCGCCAGACCCTGCCCAGGTGGATGGAGCCGCGACCGTCACGGCGCCACGCGTGTGCGCAAGCGTAAACCGGGATTCGCCAGCCGGTCTATACCGGTATGTTGCGGATCGGCAACATCCAGGCCACCGGATGCGCACTGGCGGTCTAGACCACTTTCCTCCGGACGTTCTCCCCGCCCTCCGGCGCCCCGATCCACGGACCGTCGATGGACGGGTCGAGGATGCCCTCCTCCAGGAAGTCGTACCGGCCGCCGAGCACGTACCGGGCCAGCCGTGCGTCCTGGTCGTCGCTGTTGTCCCAGAGCCGGGCGAACAGCGCGTCCGCCCGCAGCCTGGCCTGCCGGCAGAAGGTGTCGGCCAGCTCCTGCGGGCGGCGTCCGAGGTCGGCGACGTCCTCATCGGCCTTGACGCACGTTGCGGTCATGGCGAACAGCTCGGCGCCGATGTCGACGATCCGGCCGAGGAACGCCTGCCGGTGCTCCAGCCTCCCCTGCCAGCGGGACATGCCGTAGAAGAGGGACCTGGCCAGCTTGCGGCTGGTCCGCTCCACGTACCGCAGATGCGTGGCGAGCGGGCCGAACTCGCCGTAGGCGGCGGGCAGCTGCCCCGCGCCGGTGACCAGCGACGGCAGCCAGCGCGCGTAGAAGCGGCCGGCCCGCCGCAGCGCCCGCGCGCGCTGCTGCCGGGAGGCGTCCGGGTCGATCAGCTCGCCGGCGGCGCTCAGGTGGGCGTCGACGGCCTCGCGGGTGATGAGCAGCCGCATGATCTCGGACGAGCCCTCGAAGATGCGGTTGATACGGGTGTCGCGGAGCATCTGCTCGGCCGGGACGCCCCGCTCGCCGCGCGCCGCCAGCGACTCGGCGGTCTCGTACCCGCGCCCTCCCCTGATCTGGACCAGTTCGTCGAGCACCTGGTACGCCAGCTCGGTCGCGTACAGCTTGGCCAGCGCCGCCTCGATACGGATGTCGCTGCCCATGCCGTCGGCCAGCCGCGCGGTCAGGTCCGAGACGGCTTCGAGAGCGTACGCGGTCGCGGCGATGAAAGCGATCTTGCCCGCCACGGCCTCGTGCTCACCGATCTTGCGCCCCCACTGGACGCGGGCGTTGCCCCACTCGCGGGCGATCTTCACGGCCCACTTGGCGTGCCCGGCGCAGGAGGCGGGCAGCGACAGCCGCCCGGTGTTCAGCGTCGTCAGCGCGATCTTCAGCCCTTCGCCCTCCCGCCCGATCAGGTTCTTCGCCGGAACCCTGACCTGGGAGAACTCCGTCACCCCGTTCTCGATCCCGCGCAGCCCCATGAACGCGTTCCGCCGCCGCACGGTGATGCCCGGCGTGTCCGCCTCGACCACGAATGCGCTGATCTTCTCCCCGGTACGGGCCATCACCACGAGCAGGTCGGCCACCACGCCGTTGGTGGTCCACAACTTGACCCCGTCGAGCACGTACGCGTCGCCGTCGCGCACCGCGGTGGTCGACAGCCGGGCCGGGTCGGAACCCACATCCGGCTCGGTGAGCAGGAACGCGGAGAGCTCGCCCCGCGCGCACCTGGGCAGGAACTCCCGCTTCTGCTCCTCGCTGCCGAACAGCTTCAGCGGCTGCGGCACCCCGATCGACTGATGCGCCGACAGCAGCGTCCCCAGCGCCGGGCAGTACGAGCCGACCAGCATGAGCGCCCGGCAGTAGTACAGGTAGGGCAGGCCGAGCCCGCCGTACTCCTCACTGATCGTGATCCCGAAGGCCCCCAGACCGGCCAGGCCCTTGACCACCTCGTCCGGGATGACCCCGTCCCGCTCGATCCGGGCGGGATCGACATGCGCGTCCAGATAGCGCCGGACGGCCCGGACGAACTCCTCACCCCGTTTGGCCGCCTCCTCCGCCGGGGCGGGCGCGGGATGCACCAGCTCCAGCCGGAGATCTCCGAGGAACAGCTGCTTGGCGAAGCTCGGGCGGGTCCACGCTTGCTCTCGGGCCTGCTCTCCGAGCTCCCTTGACTTGGCGTACTCGCTCATGTCGTCCTCCCGCCGACGGTACGCCTCTTCTCCTCACTCAGGAAGCCGCCGCGCGGCACGCGGTGCCCGGCGCCGGGAGGCGCAGGCTGATCAGATAGCGGTTGACGTGCGCGACGACGCAGGACACGCCGCTGTTGTAGAGCCCGTGACCGTAACCCTGGTACTGGACGGCGGCCGACCCGGGCACCCGCCGCACCAGGTCCGCGGTGCCGTCGAAGTCCGTCCAGGAGCCGACGCCCAGGTAGGGCGGCAGCTCCCCGGCCGGCAGCGGCGCGGGCGGGTTGGTGGCGGGCGCCGGCCAGCCGACACAGGCGAGCGGGTGCCACAGCTCGATCCCGGCGAGGTTCGGCAGCAGCCGCTCCCCCGCACGCCGTCTGGCGCGGTACTCGTCGTAGTCGCGGAACCCGAGCCCGTCGAGGCAGTGCGTCATGCTCATCCCCACGAACGCGGGCACCTTCGGGCTCTTCGCGCTCCTGCGTACGTAGTCGGCGAACCCGGAGGCGTCGCCGCCGTCGGCCCGCGCGATCGCCTCGGCCAGCTCGGTCCAGCGCGGGAACTCGGGCGCCGGTCCCGGCGAGATGACGCTGGGCGCGGCGGCCTGCTTCAGGTCGAACCCGCTGTAGGCGACTCCTTCACCCGCCACCGGCACTGGAGTCCGGTCGGCGCGCGCCACCAGCGCCCGCCAGACCGCGCCGGCGTCCCGGCCGTGCAGCGCGCAGGCGGTGTCGGCCGTGCACCAGGCGGCGAAGCGGGCGAAGGACTCCTCGTGCGGGAGCCTGCCCCGCGCCCGGTCCTGGTACGGGTTGGCCGCGCCGTCGAACACCATCGCCCGCACCCTTGCGGGGAACAGCCGGGAGTAGGCGATGGCGGGCACGCCGCCGTAGGAGGTGGCGATGAAGCTCAGCCTCTCCTCCCCCAGCGCGACGCGGACGGCCTCGATGTCCCGGGCCACCGACGCCGAATCCAGGTGGTCGAAGAACTCGGGGTCGGCGGCGCGGCACCGCTCCGCCGCCGCCCGGTTGCGCCTGCCCAGCGCGGCGTACTCGGCGCGGCTGCCTGGCAGGCCGATCCACGGCCCGGTGATCAGGCAGTCGTACGGGAGCACGCCCTTGTCGACGGTGTTGCGCGGCTCGAAGCTCACGACGTCGAACCGGCCGCGCAGTTCGGCGAAGCTGCCCGCGCTCGCGCTCAGATCCGCCACCCCGGAGCCGCCCGGCCCGCCGGGGATCGCGAACACCGTGCCGATGCGGCGCTGCGCTCCGGTGGCGGGCAGCAGGCCGACGGTCAGCTCGATCGTCCGTCCGGCCGGTTCGGCCCAGTTCACCGGCACCTCGATCGAGGCGCAGCGCATCTCCCGTACGAGGTTCTCACCCTCGCAGTCACCCCAGGACAGCGTCGAACCAGAACCAGAGGGAGCCGCCGCCACAGCGGGTACGGCCGAAACCAGAACAGCCACGACCACACCTACCACCAGCATCCTCACCCGGTGTCCCACCGGGGAAATCACCACGGTCCCCGCCGTCAGCGCCGCGACCACGTACGCGACCAATAGCCCCGCCGCCGATGCGGGCGGCAGGGTCCCGCCGCCGGCCCCCGCGATCTGGAGCGGCAGGTTCTCGATCATGAATGAGCCGGCCTGCGCGCGCAGCGGCATGGGCAGCGTCCTGACCGCGGTCGGCAGCACCACGATGAGCACGGCCAGCACCACCAGCGCACCGGGGGTGGAGCGGACGGCGGCCCCGACGCCGAGCCCGATCAGCGTGACCGCCGCCATCGACAGCCCGGCGGCGACCACCGAGGCCGGCACGCCCGGCTCCGACAGCGGCGTGCCCAGCGTCGCCCCGTCGCGGAGCACCTGCCCGGCCCGGTCGCCGAGCACCGCCATCGAGGCCGCGTGCATGGCGAACGCCAGCACCTGGCCCGCCACCAGCGCGACCACGGCCAGGCCCGGCACCTTGGCCAGCAACAACACCGGGCGGCGCGGCACGGCCGCCAGGCTTGTCCGGATCATCCCGGTGCCGTACTCGGAGGTGATCGCCAGGGCGCCGAGCACGGCGAACACGAAGTAGGCGACCGCGATGCCGTTGCCGACGCCGTCCCCGTTGCCGGGGAAGGCCATCCTCTCGTCCGGCGTCTGGCTGTCGAACCCGCGGGCGATCATGAACGCGATCCCGGCGCAAGCCAGGACGGCCGCCGCCGAGCCGGCCAGCAGGTAGAGGTTCGAGCGGAGCGAGCGGAGCTTCATCCACTCCGACGCGATCACGTCGATCATCTAGCGCCCTCCTGACCGGTGCTCGGTGCTGTCGCCGGTGAGCCGCAGGAACGCCTCCTCCAGGGACGCGCCGCGCGGGGACAGCTCCGCCAGCGCGATCCCCGCCGCCAGCGCCAGCTCCCCGATCTCGGCGGCGTCCAGGTCGCGGACGGACAGGCCGCCGTCGTCCTCCCGCACCACGGCCGCCCCGTGCGCGCGCAGCACGCCGGCGAGCTGGTCCGGGCGGGGCGTGCGGACCAGCACGTCTCCCCGGAAATGCGCGGCCAGCGCGTGCATCGCGGCGTCGGCGATCAGCCGGCCGCGTCCGATGACCACGACGTGGTCGGCGGTGAGCGCCATCTCGTTCATCAGATGGCTGGACAGCAGCACCGTGCGGCCCTCGTCGGCCAGCGAGCGCAGCAGGCCGCGGAGCCAGCGGATGCCCTCCGGGTCCAGCCCGTTCAGCGGCTCGTCGAACATCAGCACCGCCGGGTCGCCGAGCAGCGCCGCCGCGATGCCCAGCCGCTGCTTCATGCCCAGGGAGAACCCGCCGATCCGCCGGTCGGCGACGCCCGCCAGCCCGGCCTGCTCCAGCACCTGCGCCACCCGGCCCGCGCCGATGCCGTTGCTCCGCGCCAGCCAGCCGAGATGGGCCCGCGCGGTCCTTCCGCCGTGCACCGCCGCCGCGTCCAGCAGCGCGCCCATCGTGCGCAGGGGCCTGCGGAGGTCCGTGTACGGGCGCCCGTTCACCAGCGCCTCGCCCGCGTCGGGCGTCTCCAGCCCGAGCACGGCCCGCATCGTGGACGACTTGCCCGCGCCGTTCGGACCCAGGAATCCGGTCACCGATCCGGGTTTCACCGTGAAGGTCAGGTCGTCCACGGCGAGCGTCCCGCCGTACCGGATGGTCAGCCCTCTCACTTCGATCACCGTCGCCCCCTTGCTGTCGACGTGATCAGGCTGCCGCCGTACGAGCCCGCCCGCCATCGGCGCCCGCCCACCCCGGCAGGTGGAGAATCCCCACCTCCGGGGTAGGCCCAGCCCTACCCCGGACGGCTCCGGCACAGGGCACACTGCACCTGTGACCAGGACACGAACCCCGCAAGACCGACGAGTCCTGGGCCGCACGCCGGAAACGGCGAGCCTCGCCCGCAAGACAGCGACCCAGCTGGCAGAGCTGGCGCTCAACACCCTCACCGGACTGGCCGCACTCGCCCTGCTCACGCTGCTCGCGGTGACCTCCGTAGCGGCCCTCGCTTCCGGCCGCGCCCCGCGCGCCCTCCGGCCCGCGCACCGCCTCGCCGCGTTCCAGCTCCGCCGGGCCGACCGGATCCTCCCCCGGACCGGCACCCGTCCCGGAGAGACGCCGCTCCCCGGCACCCTTCTCTGGCTGGCCGCCCACAGCGTCACCGGCCCGGCCTTCCCCGCCGTGGCCTGGGCGATGCTGGCCGCCCTGGACTACGTCTTCTTCCGCCTGCGCCCGGTGGAGACCAGCCACCTGAACACGTTCGCCCTGAGCGTGTCCAGCCTGGCGATCGTGGTGCTCATCCTCCTGTCCGTCCCCCTGTTCCACACCGCCCAGGCCCGGCTGACCCGGCGTCTCCTCGACCCCCGCTCCAGACCGGACGTCAGAGTCCGGGAGCTGGCCGAGTCCCGGGCCGCGGTCCTGGACGCCCACGAGTCGGAACTGCGCCGCATCGAACGCGACCTGCACGACGGCGCCCAGGCCAAGCTCATCGCCATCCGCATGCACCTGGCCCTGGCCCGTGGCTGCGGCGACCCCGGCGAGACCCTGCGGATGATCGACGAGGCGCGGGAGGCAGCCGCGGACGCCCTGACCGACCTGCGCGACCTGGTACGCGGCATCCACCCCCCGGTGCTGGCCGACCGCGGCCTGACGGGAGCCGTCGAGGCGTCCGCGCTGCTCTGCCCGATACCGGTCGAGCTGGACGTGGACCTGCCCGGCCGCCCGCCGCCACCCGTCGAGTCCGCCGTGTACTTCGCCGCCGCCGAGGCCCTGACCAACGTGACCAAGCACAGCGCCGCGTCCCGGGCCTGGGTGCGGCTCGGCCACGCGGACGGCGTGCTGCGCCTGACCGTGGGCGACGACGGTCACGGCGGAGCCCGCCCGGAACGGGGCACCGGCCTGCGCGGCGTCCAGAACCGGCTGTCCGCCTTCGACGGCACGCTCACCGTGAGCAGCCCTCCCGGCGGCCCCACCGAGCTGATCATGGAGGTTCCGTGCGCGTTGTCATCGCCGAAGATCTCGCCCTGCTGAGGGACGGCCTGGTCCGCCTGCTGTCGGCGAACGGCTGCACCGTGGTGGAGGCCGTGGACAACGCCCCCATGCTGCTCCGGGCCCTGGTGGATCACCGTCCCGACGTGGCGGTGATCGACGTGCGGCTGCCGCCCGGCTTCACCGACGAGGGACTGCGCGCCGCGCTGGAGGCCCGCCGCCAGGTCCCCGGGCTGCCGGTGCTGATCCTCTCCCAGTACGTCGAGCAGCTCTACGCCAGAGAGCTGCTGTCCGACCGCTCCGGCGGGGTCGGCTACCTGCTGAAGGACCGGGTGGGTGACGTCGACCGCTTCGTGGACGCCGTCCGCCAGGTCGCCCGCGGCGGCACCGCGATGGACCCGGAGGTCGTCTCCCAGCTCCTCACCCACCGCGGCCGGGACGAGCCGCTTGCCACGCTGACGAAACGCGAGCGGGAGGTGCTGGCCCTGATGGCGGAGGGCCTGTCCAACCTGGCCATCGCGGCCCGCTTCCAGGTCACCGACAAGGCGATCGGCAAACACACCAACAACATCTTCGCCAAGCTCGGCCTGCCCCCGTCCGACGACCACAACCGCCGCGTCATGGCGGTCCTGGCCTACCTCCAGGCGGGATCAGGCTGACGGCCAGCCGATGTACTCCGGCGGCACCCGCTCGGCCAGCCACACCCCGTTGGCGCTGACCCGGAACGCGTGCCCGTCCGCCCGCATCGCCCCCGCGTCCACCGCCAGCACCAGCGGCCGCCCCCGCCGCGCCCCCACCCGCACAGCCGTCTCACGGTCGGGCGACAGATGCACATGGTGCCGCCCCATCGGCAGCAGCCCCCGCTCCCGTATCCCGCCCAGATTCCGCGCCACGGTGCCGTGGTAAAGCCACGCGGGCGGCTCACTCAGCGGAAGGCCGAGGTCCACGACGACGGAGTGCCCCTGATTGGCCCGGATCCGGCCGTCTTCCAGGGCATAACGCTGCTTGCCGTCGTCTCGTACCACCCGCTCCAGCTCGTCACGCCCGATGGGAAAGCCATGCGCGGCGGCCGCCCGCAGAAAGACCTCGACCTCCACCCACCCCTGCTCGTCGAGCACCACCCCGATGCGTTCAGGCTGGTGACGCAGGTGCTTGGCCACATACTTGGACACGCGTACGAGCCGCCGCTCGTCCATGAGGCACCCCTCGAATAAATCGGTTGTGCCGCACACTACGGGACATCTACCGTCTAAGACATGCGCCTTTACCTGTAATGCGCCGGGGCCCTCGACCGGCCCGGCCCACGAATGCCGATCCCTGCCATTACGTAAAGGAGCCTTCTTATGCGTGCCCGTATTTCCGGCAAATCCAGCAAGCGCCCGCCCGCACCCAAGCTGCCCCGGATGCCCAAGCGCCCCCTCACCCCACCGCGCCGCATCCCGCCCAAGGGCCGCTGAATAGCCACTACCAGGATGTTGACATCCTCCCCCTCTTGAAACTCACAAGAGGGGGATTCCGGCCCGTACGGGCTGAGGTTCCCACCGCCGGTTCAGCTTCCGCACGACCATGCTGCGGGCCATGATCTGCTTGCCCCTTGGCGTTCAGCAGCGGGGTCCCGTCCGGTTGAAGACCGGTACCCGGTCGGTGCCGGTGCTTCTTGCGCCAGGTCGGCTCGCCGAAGCCGGAGGTGAAGCGGGCCTGCTTGGCGTGGGCGAAGTCCTTGAGCGCCTGCTGCTGGACGTCGCGCCGCAGCCGCAGCCGATGACCGCTCCCTCGACTCCTGGCTGGTGTCGCTCGTACGACATGCGGTCTCCTCAAGCCAGACGCCCGATCACCCCGGGAGCGACCCGGCGTCACCCGCCCCGCTCCGCGGGAACCGCGCTCTCTTCCGGCGTGAAAGCCAGGACACCCCTGCGGTTCTGGGGTAGTCGGCGGACGTCTCCGCAATGCGAACGGCGCCCCGCCCCCCGTGTGGGGAGCGGGGCGCCGTTCGCGTCAGGGCCGGGGTGAGGGGTCGCCCGCCAAGGTCCCTCGCCGCCGGCTTCCGACGGGTCTCAGAGGCGTTCGATGATGGTGACGTTGGCCTGGCCTCCACCTTCGCACATCGTCTGCAGACCGTACCTGCCGCCCGTGCGTTCGAGTTCGTTCAGCAGCTTCGTCATGAGGATGGAGCCGGTGGCGCCCAGCGGGTGGCCCAGGGCGATGGCGCCGCCGTTGGGGTTGACCTTGGCGGGGTCGGCGCCGAGCTCCTTGATCCAGGCGAGCGGCACCGGCGCGAACGCCTCGTTGATCTCCACCACGTCGATGTCGTCGATGGACAGCCCGGCCTTGGCGAGCGCCTTGCGGGTGGCCGGGATGGGCGCGGTCAGCATGTAGACCGGGTCGTCGCCGAGGATGGTGAGCTGGGTGATGCGGGCGCGCGGGGTCAGGTTGTGGTCCTTGACCGCCTGCTCGGAGGCGATGAGCACGGCGCCGGAGCCGTCGGAGATCTGCGAGGAGGTGGCGGCGGTGATCCGGCCGCCCTCCTTCAGCGTCTTCAGCGACGCCATCTTCTCCAGCGTGGTGTCGGGGCGCGGCCCCTCGTCGTCCTCCACGCCGTTGACGGGCGCGATCTGGTCCTTGAAGTAGCCGTTGGCGATGGCCTTGCCGGCCCGCTGGTGGGACTCCAGGGCGAAGCGTTCCAGCTCCTCGCGGTCCAGGTCCCACTTCTCGCACATCAGCTCCGCGCCGCGGAACTGGGAGATCTCCTGCTTGCCGTAGCGCTCGACCCACGTCTCGCCGAACGGGAACGGCAGGCCCTTCTCCAGCGCGGCGCTGACCGGCGAGCCCATCGGGACGATGCTCATGGACTCCACGCCGGCGGCCACGACGAGGTCCTGCGTGCCGGACATGACACCCTGCGCGGCGAAGTGGATCGACTGCTGGGAGGAGCCGCACTGGCGGTCGATGGTCACGCCGGGGACGGATTCGGGCAGCCCCGCCGACAGCCACGCGTTGCGGGCGATGTCCAGGCTCTGGGGGCCGAACTGCATGACGCACCCCATGATCACGTCCTCGACCGCCGCGGGATCGACTCCGGTACGGTCGATCAGCGCCTTGAGGGTGTGGGCCGCCAGGTCCGTGGGATGGACGGTGGACAGGCCGCCCTTCTTCTTGCCGACCGGGGTCCGGACAGCCCCGACGATGTACGCCTCTGCCACTGTGCCTCCTGTAAACCGAGCAATATTCGGTTGTCTCTCCGAGAGTACAGCAGAACTTTGCTCGGGTCCCTAGTCGCCCGGCGGCAGCAGATCCTCCGGCCGGTCGACGCGGAACCGCCACCGGTCCACCACGATCCCGTGCAGCGCCTCCGACAGCGCCAGCGCCAGCGTGCCCAGTTTCGCCTGGTCGTCGCCGCGCAGCTCGACCGCGGTCAGCTCGGCCGCGAACGGCACCAGCTCCTCGGCCGCAGGCGGCCGGCCCTTCTCCGGCACGACCAGCACCCGGACGCCGCCGGCCGTGAAGACGAACTCCTCCTCCTGCTCGACCTCCCCCTCCAGCAGCTCCGTAAGCTCCTCGGCGGCGGGCCGGTCCGGCAGGATCACCGCGGGACCGCCCGGCCGGCTCTCGTCGGCGGGGTCGTCCACCACGCCCCGGCACACCGAGAGCCCGCCCAGCCGGAACGCCAGCCCCTCCGCGAGATGCCGGTCGAAATAGTCGACGGGCAGCGGCCCCTCCGCCGTCACCCGGCACGCCCACACCTGCTCCAGCGCGCCGCCCACCAGGGCGGGATCGGCCTCGACCGGCGCGTGGACCCGGACGTCCGCGGCCACGATGTCGTCGCCGTCCTCGCGTGCCTTCGGATCGGCCAGCCGCACCAGCCGCAGCAGCTCGGCCCGGTCCGGCCTGGCGGGCAGCGCCGCCGTGGGGCCAGTACGCAGTCTCCGCTTCGCCATCCAGCCCATTGCGCGTCCTCCGCGATCAGCTTCGATAAGAGCTCGTCATCGTCGCGTACACGATGACATTGTCGGTGTAGTGGCCGGTGTTCCGGTTGTAGGCGCCGCCGCAGGTGATGAGGTGCAGCTGGGCGTTCTGATACTGACCGTAGACCCGCTCGGTCGGGAACGTCTTCTTGTCCGTCTGCTCGATGCCGCCGACCGTGAACACGGCCGTGACCCCGTCCTGCCGCTCGACCTCGATCACGTCGCCGTTGCGGATCTCCGGCAGGCGGGCGAACACGGCCCGGCGCGTCCGGGTGTCCTTGTGACCGAGCACCACCGCCGGGCCGGCCTCGCCCGGGGTGGACATGTTGCGATACCAGCCCACCAGGTTCGGGTTGTCGGCCGGCGGCACCTGGATGGTGCCGTCCCTGGCCAGCCCCACCGACTTGATGGGCGCGTCGATGCCGAGCCGCTTGACCTTCAGCCGTACCGGGGTCGAGGGCAGCATCGCCGGCGCGGGCCGGATCTCCGGCAGCGGCGGCGGCGCGTCCGGGTCGCCCTGGAACATCGCCTGCTCCGGCTGCCCCGAAGCCTGCGCCTCGGGCAGCGCGGTCAGCCCCAGCGAGTCACGCTCGCTCGCCAGCCCGTACTCCGCGGGCGAGCTCAGCACGATCAGCATCCCCGCGACGACGGTCACCACCCCGGCCACCGCCGCGATCAGCAACGTCGTGCGCAGCACCTTCCCGCCGTCGTCCGGCGGAGGAGGTACGGGCGAGCCGTACGGATACTGGCTGGCCACGGCCGGTCATCCCTTGGCGGCGCGGCGGCGCATCAGCAGCCCGCCACCTCCGGCGGCCAGGATCAGCACCGACCCGGCGAGGATGAACATCCGCCCGTCCGGCCCGGCCATGCCGCCGGCCCCGGTGGCGACCCCGTCCTTGGGAGTCTTGGACGAGCGCGCGGTCGGGCTGGTGGTCCGCGTGGTCGGCGTCTCGGTGACGATCACCGTGGTGGTCTTCGTCGGGGTCGGGCTCGGGCTCGGGGTGGGCGAGGCCGAGGCCGCGGCGACCTGGAAGGTGAAGGTCGGCAGGCCGGTCGTGGGAGCCGTGCACTTGATGATGCCCGTGCCGGTCGCGGCGGCCCCGACCATCAGGTCGCCCGGGGTGATGGTGACCGTGCCCGTCGTGGTGGGCTTCACCTTGATGCTCACGCTGGGCAGGGTCACGTTCTGCCCTGCCGTGCCGGTGATGGTCGCGTCGCCCGTCGCGCTGGCGGGCACTCCGGCGCCGCTGGCCTTGACCGTGGCGAAGTACTTGGTCCCGGCCGGGATGCCGGTCGCGGGCACCTTCAGCTCGTCACCCGTCGTCTGGATCTGCGTCGCCCAGGTGAAGGAGGCCTCCTGGTTGGCCCTGGCGTTGGTCGGCATGGTCGCCGTGAACTTGATGTCCACATTGGCCGTCTCGGTGCCGACCGTGCAGGCGTACTTGACGACGCCGTCGTCACCCCCGCCGCCTCCAGTACCGATCGGGACCTGAAGGGTCTCGGTGGAGTCGGTAGTGCAGGTCGTCATGTTCGTCTGAGCGGACGCGAGAGCCAGCGTGAGGTTCTGCGGGTCGATGGTGACATTGCCGGTGGCGGTCGCCGTCACCGCGATGGGGTACGTCACGTTGCCTGCGGGAACCGCTGTCTGCCCCTGCGCGACCGGAGCACCTTCCTTCGCACCGGGCGTCACCGTACCGCCCGTCACCGTCGCCGTGAGATTGGCGGACACCTTCGTATCCCCCGCCGCAGGCGTGCGCAGGGTGAGAGCCGGAATGGCGACGGTCAGATTAAAGGACTGTCCCGCGGTCACCGAGTCAGGAGCGCTGAGCTTGACCGTAATGGACGGGTTGTTGAAGGGGCCATCCGTAGTCGAGCAGGTGTAAGTGAAATTCTTCTCGGCCAGCAGCGCCGCTTGCGCGGGAGCCGCGCCGAGGAGAAACGAACCGGCTAGAAGGACGAACGTGCTCACCAGTCCTAAGGCCGAAGAGGTCTTCTGGGCGAGGCGGCGCCGCGCCAGGGACGAAAGCACTGTCCTTCTCCAATCCCACTCAGTCTCAAGGGTCACAGTTGGGGAAGAGCATACGGACTCATCCTGTCAGGCTCCCGTAAACCACCCAAACAGATCCGTCAGCCCTTCTTCTTCGACAGCGTCGCGTACACCACGATGTTGTCGGTGTAGCTGTGCTCCTTGCGGTTGAAGACGCCGCCGCAGGTGATGAGCCGGAGCTGGGAGTCGTTGGTGTTGCCGTAGACCCGGCTCGTCGGGAACGTCTTCTTGCTGACCTGCTCGACGCCGCTCACCGTGTACCGGGCGACCTTGCCGTCCGACCGGTACAGGTAGATGTGGTCGCCCTTGGTCAGTTCGTCGAGGCGCTTGAAGACGGCCGCGCCCTTCTTGGTGCTGACGTGGCCGTTGAGGATCGACGGCCCCACCTCTCCAGGGAGGGGGCTCTTGTTGTACCAGCCGGTGATGTTGGGCCTGCTGAGCGGCGGGGTGGCGAGCGCGCCGGTCTTGGCCAGCCCGAGCGGCTTGATCTTCGAGTTGACCTTGATCTTCGGGATCTTGATCCGGGTCGGCTTGATCTTGGTACGGGCGGCCTTCGACTTGACCGGCGGGATCGGCGCCACGGCCGGCACGGCGGCCAGGGGCGGCGGCGCGTCCAGGCGGGCCGGAGTGAGCGGCGCGTTCTTGCCGCCGGGGCCGACGGTGGGCGCGAGCTTGAAGGCGCCCGCCTTCTGGAACTGCACCGGCGTCGGCTCCCCCTGGGCCACCGGGGCCGGCCCGGACCCGTCGTCCACCGGCGGGATGAACGACAGCAGACCGACCATGACCACGCCCACGCCGCCGAGCGAACCGGCGATCAGCAGCGCGGGCATCGCCCGGCTCATCGGGGACTTCTGCGGCGGCTGGGTCATCGGTACATCCCTCCGGCGTGCTCGGCCCGGCGGCGGCGCATGACGAGGCCGCTGGTGACGCTGCCCATCAGCAGCAGGCTCCCCGCCGCGAGCAGCCCGACCGACCCGGTATCCCGTTCCGGCGCCTCACCCGTGTCGACACCGCCCTTGGGGGTGGCCTTCACCTGCGGCTGGGTGTTCGTGACGGTGACGGTCGCCGAGGTCGTGACGGTCGGTGTCGTTTCCCCCGTCACCACCACACTCACGTGCCGGTCCACGTCGTCGGCCACGGGCGGCGTGCTGGAAGGAGTGACGCTGGGCGTGGTGCTGGGCGTCGGCTCCTCGCCCGGATCCTCACTCGGGTCCTCGCTGGGGTCCGGGTCGGGGCTGTCGGTGTCGCTGGGATCGGGGTCCGGAGTTCCGCCCCCGACGTTGATCTCGACCGCGTCCGGGGTGCTGATAGCTGTGCAAGTGGCCCTGTGCAGCGTCGGCGGATCAATCATCTCCTTGGTGAGGATCTTGAAAGCGTCAACGAACACCCGCTTTCCATCCTCAAGGCCGCTGATCGTCACCTTGTGCTGCCCATACGGTAGATCGTCACGCCGCCAGAGGGTGGTGTTGCCCTGGATGCTGTTCGTCGGCTCACCAGTCTCTGTCCGTGAGGGATATACAGTCGCAGAGTCGTCATCGTCCACGACAACCTGCACATCACCTATTTTGGGCTGACGGCGGCCGATGTACTCGAATCCAGTGCCGAGAAACTCGATGGTGGCCGTGTCGGCAGCCGCCTCCGTGGTGTGTACGTCCAGCAGGTGATCGCCGTATTCCGGCGGGGTTCTCTTCCGGTGCTTCCAGGAACCTGTGTACTCGATGCGATCAAGCGCGTCATTGTTGACGATCTGCTCGCCGGCAGGTGGTATGAAGTCCACCTCAAGTTCCTGCGGCGTGAGCTTGATGACGCCTTCCCTGGTCATGTGCGCCTCGGAGGACATCCCTTCGGGAACCTTCAGCCCTTCAGTGGGCTTAAGGCTCCCCTGCTCCACAGCCCCTTGCGGCTGCAGCACGCCGTTCCATGCGCCTTCCAGCTTGACATTGCCGACAAGGGCAACCTGAGCACCAGCTGGGAAGTAGTCGGGTGACAGGAAGCGCCGGTTTTCCATGTACTCAACAGTCCAGCCGAGCGAGAGCATGGTGTTCGTCTCGATTGACGTCGGGATCTGCACCCGGGCCTTGAGCATCACCGGGTCGGTGCCAGCAATCCCTCCGGTACAGCGGTACTCGACCACCATGTTGAAGGTCTGCGCCTCCGCCGGCATGGCCAGGAGCCCGGCCGAAGCCGTAAGGCCGACCGATGCGGCGATCCATGCTCTACGCCACCGACTCACGGGAGCTCTCCCATCAGGCACACAGGTAACCGAAGGTAGATCTTAGGCGCGGCAACCCGGACAACACTCGCATCCTTCGGCACTTGTGATGAACCCGTGTCCAGCGGACAGAATCGTATTCTGTTGTGCATCGAACCACCCTTGGAGGCGTCATGGAGCGAGACCTCTTCGACGAGGAACACCTGCTCTTCCGGGAGACCGTCAGCGAGTTCATGACCCGCGAGGTCGCCCCCCACCACTCCCAGTGGGAGAAGGACGGCATCGTGCCCCGCGACGTCTGGAAGAAGGCCGGGCAGATCGGCATGTTCGGTTTCTCGGTGCCGGAGGAGTACGGCGGCTCCGGGATCAAGGATTTCCGCTACAACGCGGTCATCGTCGAGGAGCTGATCGGCAAGGGCGCCTCCGGCCTGGGCTTCTCGCTCCACAACGACGTCGTCGCCCCGTACCTGGTGGACCTCACCGACGACGAGCAGAAGCAGCGCTGGCTGCCGGGCTTCGTGAGCGGGGAGCTGATCACCGCGATCGCGATGACCGAGCCGGGCGCGGGCAGCGACCTTCAGGGCGTACGGACGAGCGCGGTGCGCGAGGGCGACCACTACGTCGTCAACGGGCAGAAGACGTTCATCACCAACGGCATCAACGCCGACCTCGTAGTGGTCGTCGCGAAGACCGACCCGTCGGCCGGGGCCAGGGGCGTGACGCTGCTGGTGGTGGAGCGGGGCATGGAGGGCTTCAGCCGGGGCCGCAACCTCGACAAGATCGGCATGAAGGCGCAGGACACCGCCGAGCTGTTCTTCGAGAACGTCCGGGTGCCGGTCGCCAACCGGCTCGGCCCCGAGGACGGCCAGGGCTTCTTCCAGCTGATGAACAACCTCCCGCAGGAGCGGCTGTCGATCGCGGTGGCGGCCGTGGCGGCGGCGGAGACCGTGCTCGCGCAGACGGTCGAGTACTGCAGGACCCGTCAGGCGTTCGGCCGGAGCATCGGCTCGTTCCAGAACACCCGGTTCGTGCTGGCCGAGCTGGCCACCGAGACGGAGATCGCCCGCCACTACGTCGACAAGTGCATCCTGGCGCTGAACGCCGGCACGCTCACCGCCGTCGACGCGGCCAAGGCCAAGTGGTGGACGACCGAGCTGCAGACCAAGGTCGTCGACCGGTGTCTCCAGCTGCACGGCGGCTACGGCTACATGACCGAGTATCCAGTGGCGAAGGCGTGGCTGGACAGCCGGGTGCAGACCATCTACGGCGGCACCACCGAGATCATGAAGGAGATCATCGGCCGGTCCTTCGGCTTCTGAGCCACGCGGGATCCGGGCCGGACGCGCATACTGGAGGGCATGGACAGCGGCCTGATCCTCCTGGTCTTCCTGGCCCTGCTGTTCGCCTGGGGCCTGAACAGGGTGCGCCGGGCGATCCGGCTCGGACCCGTCGGCTACGCCGGAGTGATGATCGTCTTCATCATCGTCATGCTCCTGCTGTGGGGGCAGACGATGCGCTAGCCGCCGCTGCCCTCCAGCAGCACCCGCGTCACCAGCGCCGGGTCGTCGGTCATCGGCACGTGGCCGCAGCCCTTGAGCAGCTTCACCCGCTGCCCCGACCACCTGGCGGCGCGGACGGCCTGGCGGCGCGGCAGCAGCCGGTCGCGCTCACCCCAGGCGATGGTGATCGGCGACTTGGGCGGCGCGGGCGGCATCATGTGCGTGCACGACTCCAGCGTCGGCTCGAACCCGCTCGCCGAGGCGACCGCCTGGGTGGCGGCGAGCAACGCGGTCGGCGTCATCCGCGACGGGTGCGCGACCATCAGGCCGATCGCCAGCGCCCGGCCGAGCGGATTCTCCGCCAGCTCCGCGGCCCGCTCCGGCGGGATGGAACGCGCCGACGCCCGGGTCGCCTGCAGCATCGCACGGGCGTAGAGCAGCTCCGAGCGGGACCAGAACCCGGCGGGCGAGAGCGCCGTCGCGGTCCGCACGGTGCCGCGCGAGGCCAGCTCCAGCGCCAGGTAGCCGCCGAGCGAGTTGCCGGCGACGTGCGGCTCGCGAATGCCCAGCAGCGCGCAGAACGACTCGACCGCGTCGGCGAGCGACTCCGCGGTGTACGGGACGCCGTCGGGCAGCCCCGGTGACCGCCCGAACCCGGGCAGGTCGACGGCGATCACGTCGCGTGCGGCGGCCAGGCGGTCCATCACGGGCAGCCAGGCCTGCCAGTGGTGGCCGAGGCCGTGGATCAGGATCAGCGGCTCGCCGCTGCCCCGGCGTTCGAAGGCCAGCTCCATGCCTGGCAGTGAACCACTCACCGGCCCCTGGTGGGAATCTCGAACCAGACGGCTTTGCCTTCCCTGGTGGGACGTGAGCCCCAGCGCTTGGCAAGCTGGTCGACGAGGTAGAGGCCGCGGCCGCCCTCGTCGTTCTCGCCGGCGCTGCGGATCCGCGGCAGCCGCAGGTCCTGGTCGAAGACCTCGACCCAGACGGACTCCTCGCCCCGGCGCAGCCGCAGCGTGAACTCCTTGTCGCCGATCACCTCGTCGTCGAAGTCGTCGAAGCCGGGGACGTCCCACGACTCCTCGAAGGGCAGCGGCGGCCCGTCGACCGACAGCTCCCGGCGCGGCACCCCGCCGGCGGAGGCGTGCAGCACGACGTTGGTGACGACCTCGGAGACCAGCAGGCAGGCCAGCTCGGCCCGCTCCTCGGGGACGTTCCAATCGGCGAAGGCGTCGGAGGCCATCCGCCGCGCCTCCCCCACCATGATCGGCTGGGCCGGGAACGTGCGCTCCTCGACGTCGAGGTCCTCGTCGCTGGAGCGGATGACCAGGATCGCCATGTCGTCGTCGATCTCGCCGGGCACGGCCATGGTGGCGGCGTCGGCGATCCGCTCGACCTCGGCCTTGGTCATCGGGGCGAGCTTCTCGCAGAGGATGCTCAGCGTCTCCTGCGTGCTCGGCGGCGGGCCGCTGCGGGTCGGCCGCCGGTCGACCAGGCCGTCGGTGTAGAGCAGCAGCGCGGCGCCGGGCGGGAGGGTGCGGGTCTCCTCCTTGTAGACCAGGTCGGCGTGCATGCCCTTGGCGCGCACCCCGAGCGGCTGGCCGACCTCCTCTATGTCGAGCTCGACGCACTCGCCGTCGCTCAGCAGCAGCGGCGGGGCGTGGCCGGCGTTGGCGAACGAGAGCTGCCGCGACCAGGCGTCGTAGACGAGGTACTGGCAGGTGACGATGGGCGGGACGCTGATGTCGGCGCCGGAGTCGTCCTTCTCCGGGGTGGCGAGGATGCGCGTCCACTCGTCGAGCCGGGCCAGGATGTCGGCGGGCGACTTGTCGTCCTGGGCGAAGGCCCGCAGCGCGGCGCGGAGCTGGCCCATGATGGCCGCCGCCTTCGCGCCCCGGCCCTCCACGTCGCCGATCACTATGCCGACCCGGCCTGCGGAGAGCGGGATGACGTCGTACCAGTCGCCGCCGACCTGGGTCTGGATGCCCTGACCGTGGGAGACGAGCGGTGCGGCCGGATAGTAGCGGACCGCGATGTGGAGCCCGTCGAGCTGCGGCAGCGCCCGCGGCAGCAGGTGTTTCTGGAACGATTCGGCGGTGTGGCGCTCTTCTTCGAAGAGCAGCGCGTTGTCGATGGCGACCGCGACGCGGGTGGCGATGGCGCCGACGAAGTCGCGGTCGAAGGCGTCGTAGTGGGGGCTGCGCCGCTCGGTGAGGTTGGACAGCCCGAGGTACATCAGGCCGAGCGTCTCGCCGCGCACGGTGAGCGGGGCGACGATCGCGGAGTTCATCCCGATCTCGCCGCACAGCCGCGCGCTGCCCTCGCTCGGCGCGGGGAAGTCGTTGTCGGCGAAATCGTCGACGAGGATGGTCTCCTGGCGGCGCAGCGCGGCGTCAGCGTAGTGGCCGGGAGGGTAGCGGATCTCCGCGCCGACGGGCTTCCACGTGCCGGTGGGCGGCTCCCACCCCTGCACGTGCTGGGAGACCCGGCGCACCAGCCGGTCGCCCTCCATCAGCTCGATGAAGCAGTGGTCGGCGAACTGCGGCACGAGCATCTCGGCCACCCGCTTGAGCGTCTCCTCGACGTACAGCGAGCCGGCCAGCCGCTCGCCGATGCGCTCCAGCAGCCCGAACCGGTCCTTCTCGCGCTCGTTGCTGCGCAGCGCCTCGCGGGCGGTGATGACGATGCCGGTCACCGAGCCCGACGGGTGGCGCAGCGGCACGGCCTGGGCGCGGACGTAGACGATGGCGCCGTCAGCGCGGCGGACGTCGAACGTGCCCTCCCAGACGTTGCCCTTGAGCACGTGCTTGGCCAGCTCGATGGCCTGCGGCTGGTCCTTCTCCATGATGCCGAACGACAGCGCGGAGGAGTCGCGGGCCGACTTGCCCGGACGGCCGAACAGCTTCTCGGCGAAGGGGTTCCAGTAGATGAGGTTGCTGAACCGGTCCGTCACCACGACGGCCATTTCGGCATGGTCGAGGACGGACGCGGCCGTAAGGTGATCGGCCGCGTCGTGGGACAGATCCCCCCATCGCGTCATCCGGAGACCACTCCTCGGGGAAGCGTGCGGGAAAGAACCACGGGCGCTCCTGCAACAGTCTCGGCCAGGGGGGAGTGGAGGACCTCCCGGATGGGATCAGCGCCTGGACACGAAGACGTGCGCCGCCACGTCGCGCGGAATCTCCGCGAGAGAGTCGTTCGCGTCACCGTCACCTGTCACCCGCACACCGTCGTCGCTCGCCGCGAGCGTCACCTCGCGTCCGGGTTGTATCCCAACTTGCTTGAGTTTAAGCATCAGAGCGGGATCGCTTTGCACTTGTTCGCTAATTCGGCGGATGGTCACGGGGACCGGCTGGGCGCCGATGACCGCCGTCATGGGCGTCAGCTGGGCTTCCGTCGTGTCCGCGGCCTCCTCGGCGCCCAGCTCTGCCAGGCCCGGAATGGGGTTGCCGTGGGGGCAGAAGGTGGGGTTGCCCAGGAGCTTGACGAGGCGCTGCTCCACCGACTCGGACATCACGTGCTCCCAGCGGCAGGCCTCGATGTGCACCTCCTCCCACGGCAGCCCGATCACGTCGATCAGCAGGCATTCGGCGAGGCGGTGCTTGCGCATCACGCGGGTGGCGAGAGCGCGGCCCACTTCGGTCATCGCCAGGTGCCGGTCGCCTTCGACGCGGACGAGCCCGTCGCGTTCCATGCGGCCGACGGTCTGGCTCACGGTCGGACCACTCTGCTGAAGGCGCTCGGCGATGCGAGCGCGGAGGGGGATGATGCCCTCCTCCTCGAGCTCGTAAATCGTCCGGAGATACATCTCCGTGGTGTCGATCAGGCCGTGTGCGGTCAAGGCTCCTCCCTGATGCCCATGCTAGCCGCTCGTTTCGGGACTGAGCCCGTTCGCTGCGGGAACAGGAACAGCCCGTGCCCGTGGGGGAGAACGAGTGGGATGACAACCAACGACAACAACTCGGCTGTCCGCTTCCTTCCCGAATGTGAAGATTTGGGATCACTGCGTACTGCCGCCGCCTCCTGTGAAGGATGTGGTCTGTACCGCGACGCCACCCAGACGGTCTTCGGCGAGGGCCCGGACAGCGCACGGTACCTGTTCGTGGGCGAGCAGCCGGGCGATCAGGAGGACCGGCAGGGGCACCCGTTCGTCGGCCCGGCGGGGCGCGTCCTGGACCGCGGCCTGGAGGAGGCCGGCATCGGCCGCGACGAGGTGTACGTGACGAACGCGGTCAAGCACTTCTCCTTCACCAGCCGCGGCAAGCGGCGGATCCACCAGAAGCCGACGGCCGCGGAGATCGACGCCTGCCGGCCGTGGCTGTCGGCCGAGCTCGCCGCGGTCCGGCCCGAGGTGGTCGTGGTGCTGGGCGCCACGGCCGCGCGCTCCCTGCTCGGCCCGTCGTTCCGGGTGACCAGGCAGCGCGGCGAGCCGGTGCCGATGGGCGACGCGCTCGCGGTCGCCACCATCCACCCGTCCTCCGTGCTGCGCGCCCCCGACCGCGACGCGGCGTACGCGGGCTTCCTGTCGGACCTGCGCGTCGCCGCCGGCGCGGCCCCGCACACCCGCTGAGCCCGTCAGTCCAGCCGCGCCCGGTAGTTACGGAAGCTCGACACCGACAGGCCGACGGCCAGCACCGCGATCGCGCAGGCGAGCCCGCCGCCCACCCACGCCGTGCCCAGCCCGAACGCGGTCGCCGTGGCCCCGGCCCGCACGTCGCCCAGCCGCGGCCCGCCCGCGACCACCACCATGAAGACCCCCTGCAGCCGCCCGCGCATCTCGTCGGGCGCGTAGAGCTGCAGGATCGACTGGCGCCACACCGACGACACCACGTCGGCCGCTCCCCCGACGGCCATGAACGCCAGCACCAGCCAGAGCTGCTCGGCCAGCCCCGCGGCGGCCACCGCCAGCCCCCACAGCGCGATCACGAGGGTGAGCGCCAGCCCCTGCCGCCTGACCCGGGTGACCCAGCCGGAGAACAGCCCGCCGAGCACCGCGCCGATGGCCATCGAGGAGGTGAGCCAGGCCAGCGCCATCAGCGAGCCGCCGAAGCGCTGGTCGGCCAGCTCCGGGAAGAGCGCCCTGGGCAGCGCGAACACCATCGCGATGATGTCCACCACGAACGACATCAGCAGGATCGGGCTGGTGACGATGAAGCGCAGCCCCTCACCCACCGACCGCCAGCCCGGCCGGGTCACCTCGCCCAGCGGCGGCAGCGCGGGCAGCCGGAAGGCCGCGTAGAGGCTGGCCGAGAAGAGCACGGCGTCCGCCGCGTACGCGGCCGCGAACCCGCCCTGGGTGAGCAGCACGCCGCCCACCATCGGCCCGCCGACCGCGCCGAGGCTGTAGACCAGCGAGTTGAGCGCGTTGGCCGGCGGCACCAGCTCGGCGGGCAGCAGCCTGGGGATGATCGCTCCCCGGGTCGACGAGCTGACCGCGAAGCCCGCCGCGCTCAGCGAGACCGTCGCGAGCAGCACGTACACGCTCGGCACGCCCACGATCGCCTGCAGCAGGATGAGCACGGTGCCCAGCCACGCCACCAGCGACCCGGTGACGAGCAGCTTGCGCCGGTCCACGGCGTCGGCCACGGCCCCGCCCCACAGGCCGAACACCACCAGCGGAATCAGGTTGGCCAGGCCGAGCATGCCGACCCAGAACGAGGACCCCGTCAGCTCGTAGACCTGCTGGCTGACCGCGACCACGGTGGCCGCGAGCCCGACGTGCGAGACCGCCTGGCCCACCCAGAGCCGGCGGTAGGCGGGCACGGCCAGGGGCCTGGTGTCCACCAGATGGCGCTTGACGAACTCCCCGAACGACACAGTCGGCCACATTAAGGGGCAAGCCGCTCCAAAACCCACAGCGGACCGTCGAGGCGGTAGCGGAGCCGGTCGTGCATCCGGTCCAGCTGGCCCTGCCAGAACTCCACCTCGCGGGGCACCACCCGGAAGCCGCCCCAGAAGCCGGGCACCGGCGGGTCCTCCGGCCAGCGGGCCGCCAGCTCCGCGTAGCGGGCGTCCAGTTCCTCCCGCGACCGTACGACGGAGGACTGCCGGGAGGCCCACGCCCCGATGCGCGACCCGTACGGCCGGGAGGCGAAGTAGGCGGCCGACTCCTCCGGCGACAGCCGCGACACCTTGCCCTCCACGCGCACCTGGCGGCGGATCGGGTGCCACGGGAAGAGCAGCGCGGCCCACGGGTTCTCGGCCAGGTCGCGGCCCTTGCGGGACTCGTAGTTGGTGTAGAAGACGAAGCCGTGCTCGTCGTACCCCTTGAGCAGGACGGTGCGGGCGCTCGGCCGGCCGTCGGCGGAGGCGGTGGCCAGCACCATCGCGTTCGGCTCCGGGAGGCCCGCTTCGAGCGCCTCCTGGAACCACGTGGTGAACTGCGCGACGGGGTCGGCGGCCACGTCTGACTCGAGCAGCGGCTCGCCCACGTAGGAGCGTCGAAGGCCCGACAGCGAGGGCGGGCGCGGGGTGACATCCACGGGAAGGTATTCTTTCGCGCTTGATGGAGAAGCCCATACTTGGCCCCCTACCTGCGCATTCGGTCTTCCGGCGGGTCCGGAGACCAGCCGCGGACGGGGAGAGGGTTAAATTGACCCGCCGGTATCTCGACATCAAGCAATTGCCGGAACATGGCAGAGGAAAGGGAGGCGGCCGACGTGTCCGACTTCAAACCCGGCCTCGAGGGCGTCGTAGCTTTCGAGACCGAGATCGCGGAACCGGACAAAGAAGGGGGCGCCCTGCGGTATCGGGGCGTCGACATTGAAGAACTGGTCGGCCGTGTCCCCTTCGGGGCTGTCTGGGGCCTGCTGGTAGACGACAAGTTCCAGCCGGGCCTGCCCCCGGCCGAGCCGTACCCGATCCCCGTCCACTCCGGCGACATCCGCGTCGACGTGCAGAGCGCGCTGGCCATGCTGGCTCCCGCCTACGGCTTCAAGCCGCTGCTCGACATCGGCGACGAGGAGGCGCGCGACCAGCTCGCCCGCGCGTCGGTGATGGCGCTGTCGTTCGTGGCCCAGTCGGCGCGCGGCCTGGGCCTGCCGATGGTGCCGCAGAAGCGCGTGGACGAGGCGAAGACCATTGTCGAGCGTTTCATGATCCGCTGGCGCGGTGAGCCTGACCCCAAGCATGTCAAGGCCATCGACGCCTACTGGACCTCGGCGGCCGAGCACGGCATGAACGCCTCCACGTTCACCGCCCGGGTCATCGCCTCGACCGGCGCCGACGTGGCCGCCGCGCTCTCCGGCGCGGTCGGCGCCATGTCGGGCCCGCTGCATGGCGGCGCGCCCGCCCGGGTCCTCCACATGATCGAGGGTGTGGAGAAGATGGGCGACGCCAAGAAGTACGTGCAGAGCGAGCTCGACAAGGGCCAGCGCCTCATGGGCTTCGGCCACCGCGTCTACCGCGCCGAGGACCCGCGCGCCCGCGTGCTGCGCCGCACGGCCAAGGAGCTGGACGCGCCGCGGTACGAGGTCGCGGCGGCGCTGGAGAAGGCGGCTCTGGAGGAGCTGCACGCCCGCAAGCCCGACCGGGTGCTCGCCACCAACGTCGAGTACTGGGCGGCCGTGGTGCTGGACTTCGCCGAGGTGCCCGCCCACATGTTCACGTCGATGTTCACCTGCGCCCGCACGGCCGGCTGGGCCGCGCACATCCTGGAGCAGAAGCGCACCGGCAGGCTGGTCCGCCCGAGCGCGAACTACATCGGCCCCGCCTCCCGCCCGCTGTCCGACGTGCCCGGCGCCTCCGAGGTCGTCGGCACGATCTGATTCCCACCGTCTGATTCCCAGCGTGTGAACGGCCCGCCGGTCTCCGGCGGGCCGTTCCCGTATGCGCCGTCTCACCATCCGGACCTGGGACAAGGCAGTCGTGGCAGGTCAGTAATCTGGTGAGGTGGCTGACATCGTGATTCCCGCAGACATCAAGCCCGCCGACGGCCGTTTCGGCTGCGGGCCCTCGAAGGTTCGTACCGAGCAGCTGGCCGCGCTCGCCGCGTCCGGCGCGAGCGTCATGGGCACCTCCCACCGCCAGAAGCCGGTCAAGAACCTGGTCGGCCGCGTCCGGTCCGGCCTGGCCGACCTGTTCTCGCTGCCCGAGGGCTACCAGGTCGTGCTCGGCAACGGCGGCACCACCGCGTTCTGGGACATCGCCGCCTTCGGGCTCATCCGCGAGAAGTCGCAGCACCTGTCGTTCGGCGAGTTCTCCTCGAAGTTCGCGGCGGTCGCCAAGAAGGCGCCGTGGCTCGCCGAGCCGTCGGTGATCAGCTCGGAGGTCGGCACCCACCCCGAGCCGGTGGCCGAGGACGGCGTCGACGTCTACGCGCTCACCCACAACGAGACCTCGACCGGCGTGGCCATGCCGATCAAGCGGGTCGGCGGCGACGACGCGCTGGTGCTGGTCGACGCGACCTCCGGCGCGGGCGGGCTGCCCGTCGACGTGTCCGAGACCGACGTCTACTACTTCGCCCCGCAGAAGAGCTTCGCCTCCGACGGCGGCCTGTGGATCGCGCTGATGTCGCCGCGCGCCCTGGCCCGCGTCGAGGAGATCGCGGCGAGCGGCCGTTACGTGCCGGAGTTCTTCAGCCTGCCGGTCGCGATCGACAACTCGGCCAAGGACCAGACCTACAACACCCCGGCGGTGGCCACGCTGTTCCTGCTGGCCGACCAGCTCGACTGGATGAACGGCAACGGCGGCCTGGCCTGGACCACGTCCCGCACCGCCGACTCCGCCCAGCGGCTCTACGCCTGGGCCGACAAGTCGTCCTACGCCGCCCCGTTCGCCGCGCCCGAGTACCGTTCGCAGGTGGTCGGCACGATCGACTTCTCCGACGAGGTCGACGCGGCCGCGGTGGCCAAGGTGCTGCGCGCCAACGGCATCGTCGACACCGAGCCCTACCGCAAGCTGGGCCGCAACCAGCTGCGCATCGCGATGTTCCCGGCCGTCGACCCGGCCGACATCGAGGCGCTGACCGCCTGCGTCGACTACGTCGTCGAGCGCCTCTGACGCGCCCGGCCGGGGCCGTCCGCTAGCGGATGGCCCCGGCCGGCCTGCGCAGCACCCACGCGGCCACCACGCCGCCGATGAGCCCGAACAGGTGGCCCTGCCACGAGATGCCCGGCGTGCCCGGCAGCACGCCCGCCAGGATCGACCAGTAGGCGGCGGCCACACCGAGGCCGAGCACCACGTCGAGCAACCGCCGGTCGAACAGCCCGCGCGCCACGACGTACCCGAAGTAGCCGAACACCAGCCCGCTGGCCCCCACCGTGTAGGTGCCCGGGCTGGTGAACCAGGTGCCGACGCCGCCGATGACGATGATCAGCAGGCTCGCGGCCAGGAACTTGCCGATGCCGCGCAGCCCGGCGACGAACCCGAGCACGAGCAGCGGCAGCGAGTTGGCCATCAGATGGCCGAAGCCGCCGTGCAGGAACGGCGCGGTGAAGACGCCCACCAGCCCGTCGGGGTCCCAGCCCCGGATGCCGTAGGCGTAGTCGATGTTGCCCGGCGTCAGGTAGTCGAAGATCTCGACCGCCCACATGAAGCCCAGGATCGCGAGCATCGTCAGCAGCGAAGCCAGGGCGCCCGAGAGCAGCGAGGCCAGCCCGCTCTTGGCTGACTCGTAGCGCGGCCGCGAGTAGTCGCTCATGCCTCTCCCAGATGACGTCTTGCTATCACCGTACGCAGGAAGCGCCGCGAGCGCGCATGGCAAGCCCCCTCCCGGAAGCCGGGAGGGGGCGCGGATCCGTGGCTATTCGCCCTTCCACTGGGGGGCGCGCTTCTCGGCGAAGGCCGCGGCGCCCTCCATGGCGTCCTTGGAGGTGAACACCGGGCCGGTGATCTCGTTCTGCTTGCGGAACATCTCGTCCAGCGACCAGTCCTGCGACTCGATGACGACCCGCTTGGTCGCGGCCAGCGCGAGCGGCGCGTTGGCGGCGATCTTGCGGGCCAGCTCGATCGCCCCCTCCAGCGCCTGCCCCGGCTCGGTGACCCGGTTGACCAGCCCCAGCTCGTAGAGCCGCGCCGCCGGGTAGTGGTCGCCGGTGAGCGCGATCTCCATGGCCACGTGGTACGGGATACGCCGCGGCAGCCGCATGACCCCGCCCGCGGCGGCCACCAGGCCCCGCTTGGGCTCCGGCAGGCCGAACTTGGCCTCCGCGGAGGCCACGATGAGGTCGCAGGCCAGGGCCAGCTCGAAGCCGCCCGCGAGCGCGTACCCCTCGACGGCCGCCACGACCGGCTTCTTCGGCGGCGACTCGGTCATGCCGCCGAACCCGCGTCCCTCCACGACCGGCATGTCACCGGTCAGGAACCCCTTGAGGTCCATGCCGGCGCAGAACGTGCCGCCGGCCCCGGTGAGCACGTAGGCGGAGACCTCCGGACGGGCGTCGAGCGCGTCCAGCGTCTCGGCGATGCCCCGGGCCACCGCCCCGTTGACCGCGTTGCGGGCCTTGGGGCGGTTGATGGTGATCACGGCGACGCCGTCGGACTCCTCGACGAGCACTTCGTCAGACACGGGACCCTCACTCACTTGGGCTGGAAGCGGATGCCGCCGTCGAAGCGGATGACCTCGGCGTTCATGTAGTCGTTCTGGATCAGCGAGTGGACCAGGTGGGCGAACTCGGCGGCGCTGCCCATCCGCTTGGGGAACACCACCGGGGCCACCAGCTTGGCCTTGAACTCCTCGGCGTTGGGCGAGAAGCCGTAGATCGGGGTGTCGATGATGCCCGGGCAGATGGTGTTCACCCGGACGCCGATGGCGGACAGGTCGCGGGCGGCCGGGACGGTCATGCCGACGATGCCGCCCTTGGAGGCGCTGTAGGCGAGCTGACCGGTCTGGCCCTCCAGCGCGGCCACGGAGGCGGTGTTGATCACCACGCCGCGCTGCCCGTCGGCGTCCACCGGCTCGGTCTTGGCGATGGCCGCCGCGCCGAGACGCATGAGGTGGAACGTGCCGATCAGGTTGACCTCGATGACCTTGCGGTAGGAGTCGGGGCTGTGCGGCTCCCCCTTGCGGTTGACGGTGCGCTCGGCCCAGCCGATGCCGGCGCTGTTGATGAGCACCCGGAGCGGCTTGCCGGTGGCGACGGCGGCGTCCACGGCGGCCTGCACCTGGGCCTCGTCCGACACGTCCGTCTTGACGAAGACGCCGCCGAGCTCGTCGGCGACGCTCTTGCCGCGATCCTCGTTGAGGTCGGCGATGACCACGGTGGCGCCGGCGCGGGCCAGTTCGCGGGCCGTGGCCTCGCCGAGGCCACTGGCGCCGCCGGAGATGATTGCTGCGGATCCGTTCACGTCCATAGCACGGACCTTAACCCCCGACCGAATTAAGTTCTACTCGGGGTGGGTCAAATGCCTCCGACGGCGCTGTCCACGTCCGCGTAGACCTTGATGCGCCGGTCGAGGCCGGTGGTCCGCAGGATGCGCGCCACCGGGGCCTGCGGCGCCGCCAGCGACACGCCTCCGCCCTCACCGGTGGCCAGCCGCCACGCCTCGATCAGCACCGACAGGCCGCTGGAGTCCATGAACGACAGTTGCTGGAGGTCGAGGACGAGCCGGGGGCCGTCCTTCTTGATCGCGTCACGTACCTCGTCACGGAGGACTGGTGCGGTGAACAGATCGAGTTCTCCCGCAACGGCCACCACCACGGCGTCACCGAGGGAGTGTCGCGCAAGCCGCAGCTTCATGGGCCCCTCCTCGATGAGCCACTGTACTTCGATCTGCCCGGCGACAGTGCATCCACAAACGCTACGAAGCGGCCGGAATGGCGAACCCGTAGGGCAACTCGAGGCGATGGCGGGCGAGCAGGTCGGTCTCGGCGAGCAGTTCCCGGGTCGGGCCGTCGGCGGCGATCACCCCGTCGGACAGGATCAGCGCGCGTTCGCACAGCTCAAGCGCGTACGGCAGGTCGTGGGTGACCATGAGCAACGTCACATCCAGGGAGCGCAGGATCTCGGCCAGCTCCCTGCGGGCCGCCGGGTCCAGGTTGGAGGAGGGCTCGTCGAGCACCAGGATCTCCGGCTCCATCGCCAGCACGGTCGCCACCGCCACCCGGCGGCGCTGGCCGAACGACAGGTGGTGCGGCGGGCGGTCGGCGAACTCCAGCATGCCGACCCGTTTCAGGGCGTTCTCCACCACGGCCGTCAGCTCCCGGCCGCGCAGCCCGGCGTTGGCCGGGCCGAACGCCACGTCCTCGCGGACGGTGGGCATGAAGAGCTGGTCGTCGGGGTCCTGGAAGACCAGGCCGACGCGCTGCCTGATCTCCTTGAGGGTGTCGCGGCGCACCGGGGTGCCCGCCACCGTCACGGTGCCGTGGCCGGGGGTGAGGATGCCGTTGAGGTGCAGGACGAGCGTGGTCTTGCCGGCGCCGTTGGGGCCGAGCAGGGCCACCCGCTCGCCGCGCCGGATGGTCAGGTCGACGCCGAACAGCGCCTGCGTCCCGTCCGGGTAGGCGTAGGCGAGGCGGCTGACGTCCAGCGAGTCCGGTGTCATGCGGTGAGCCCCCACAGCAGCACGCCGAGGGCGGCGAGCGGGAGGGCGAGCGCGGTCCCCCACTGCCGCGCCGTGGCGCGCGCGTCGTCGATGACCGGCATCCGGCCGGTGTATCCCCGGCTGAGCATGGCCAGGTGCACCCGTTCGCCTCGCTCGTACGAGCGGATGAACAGCGCCCCGGCCGAGCGCGCGACCACCGGGACCTGCCGCAGGTCGCGCGCCAGGAAGCCGCGCGACTCCCGGGCCACGCGCATCCGCCGCATCTCGCCGACGATCACGTCCAGGTAGCGGAGCATGAACATGGCGATCTGCACCAGCAGGTCCGGCGCCCGCAGCCGCTGCGCCCCGGCCAGCACCTCACGCGGCGCCGTGGTGGACGCCAGCAGCAGCGAGGCGGTGACCCCGAGCGTGGCCTTGGCCAGGATGTTCCAGGCCGCCCAGAGCCCCGGCACGCTCAGCGACAGCCCCAGCACCTCCGTCCGCTCCCCCATCCCGATGACCGGGACGAGCAGGGCGAACAGCACGAACGGCAGCTCGATGACCAGGCCCCGCAGCAGGTGACCGGGCGGGATCCGGGCCACGGCCGACACCGCCGCCAGCATGACCGCGTACAGCCCGAAGGCCCAGAACCACTCGCGCGGCGTCGCCACCACCACGAGCGCGAAGGCCAGGACGGCGAGCAGCTTGCACTGCGGCGGCAGGCGGTGGACCGGCGAGCCGCCGGGCACGTGGAGCCCGGCGCCCATTCAGGCCCGGCTCCGCGTGCGCGCCGCGTACGCGATCACGCCCGCCGCGATCAGGGTGAGCGCGACCCCGGCGACGCCCGCGACGCCCACCGGGATGCCGCCCACCTCCCCGTAGTCGGCCAGCGCGAAGTCGCCGAGCAGGTGGTCGGCCGCCCGTTCCATGAAGCCCTGCTCCTCGGCGACCGCCTCCAGCCCGTCGGGGTCCGGGGAGGCGAAGAACGACATCACCCCGGCCAGCAGCAGCGTGACGCCGAGCCCGCCGAGCAGGAACGGCAGCCCGCCGCCCCGGGTCGCGGGGGCCTCCTGCGTGACCGTACGGGTGCCCTCCGCGCCGCGCAGCACCAGCGGCCGGGCCGTCCCGCGCGCCCCGTACACCAGGTCGGGACGGACGGCCAGCACCGCGCCCACGGTCAGCGCGGTGATCAGGCCCTCGCCGACGCCGATCAGCACGTGCACTCCGGTCATCGCGGCGGCCACTGTCCCGATCTCGACGGGCGCGGTGCCGCCGATCCAGAACATCAGCGTGAACACCAGCGCGGAGGCGGGCACCGACAGCAGCGCGGCCACGAAGGACGCCGCCGTCACCCCGCCCCGGCCCGGCGCGAACCGGGTGACCAGCCGGAACACGCCCCAGCCGGCCAGCACCGTGACCAGCCCCATCAGTGTGATGTTGACGCCCAGCGCGGTCAGCCCGCCGTCGGCGAAGAACAGCGCCTGCACCAGCAGGACCACGGTCAATGCCAGCACGCCCGTATAGGGCCCGACGAGGATCGCCGCCAGCGCCCCGCCCAGCAGGTGACCGCTGGTGCCCGCGGCGACCGGGAAGTTCAGCATCTGGACGGCGAAGACGAAGGCGGCGACCAGCCCCGCCATCGGGGCCGTCCGGTCGTCCAGCTCGCGGCGGGCGCCGCGCAGGCAGACCGCGACCCCGGCGGCCGCGACCGCGCCGGCCGAGACGGATACAGCTGCGGTGAAGAAGCCATCGGGTACGTGCACGACACGCCTCCCAGCGGTCCCGGCGATCTCCTCCACTTTAAGTCAGGACTATGCAGTTGCATATAGGTCGCATTAACGCATGATTCTTCTCAGCAGCGCCCGCGCCGACAGGCTGCGGACGACCGCGCTCAGCCGCCCCCGGTTCGAGGTCGCGTACGGGCGGGCGACGCACGGCCCGGTCCCCAGCAGCCAGCGGCGCGGCCCGGCGACCGGGTCGGGGCCCGCCTCGATCCTGAACCTGGCGGGCGGCCCGCCCAGGTCGAGCTCCAGGTAGGCGTCCCAGACCCCGGGCCCGAAGCGGCCCACCGCGGGCCTGGCCACGAAACCGCCCCCGGCCAGCGCCACCACCCGGTCGGTCCGCTCGCTCCCGCTGCCGCGCTCGCGCCAGACCAGCCGCCGCACGGCCTCCGGCGGCGGCGCGGCCCCGGCCACCGCGATCTCCCCGTCGAGCACCAGCCGCCGCCCGAGCGACCAGCGGGTGCCCGCCAGCCGCGCGCTGCCGGGCACGCCGACCACGTGCCCGCCGACGTCGAGGCTGAGGTTGCCGTTGTCGCGGGTGAAGTACGGCAGGACGGCCACCGAGCCGACCAGCCGGGCCGGCGGGCGGGCCAGGGCCGTGTCGCGGTCGGCGCCCAGCCGGACCGAGCGGGTCACCCCGGCCAGCTCGACCGACACCCGCAGGTCCCAGATGCCCGAGTCGAGCGTCGCCGGGTCGACCCGGGCGACGAACCGGCGGCCGGACCGCCCGGCGGGCACCACCAGCTCCCGCCGGGGTTCGTGCCGGGTGCGCAGCTCCAGGGCGATCTCGTCCGGGTCGGCGCACCCCGTCAGCCCGGCCTCGCCCGCCACCACCAGCGTCCGGCCGTCCCAGCGGAGCCCGGTCAGCCGCAGCTCGACGGGGGCCTGCTCGATGACGGCCAGCAGGGCCAGCCGGTCCATGTCGCCGAGCGCGGCCAGCCGCTGCCGGTCGGCGCTGCCCAGCCGCTCGCGGACGCCGGGGGTGAGCCACCGGTCGCACAGGGCCGCCACCGCCTCGGCGACGTCCTTCCGCTTGACCTCGCCCGTCTCCAGGAAGGGGGCGCCGAGCTGGGCCAGGATGTCGAGCTTGAAGTGGCGGGCCAGCAGGTGGTCGCGGAGCGGGCCGGGCGGGACGTGCGCGGCCATCAGCTCGATCGGCTCCTTGATCATGGCCAGCCAGGCGAGCGGGTCGCGGCTGCTGGGGCGCTGCATGACGCTGCTGCCGTCGGGCCGGGAGACCAGGTGGTAGCAGTCGCGGTCGGCGACCACCGAGATCGTCTCGGCGTGGCAGTAGGCGTGCACGGTGAAGTAGATGTCCTCGCCGATGAGCACGCCCTCGCGGAACCGGATGCGGTGCCGCTCCAGCATCTCCCGGCGGAACAGCTTCCAGCAGCTCAGGCTGTTGTAGACGGCGCTGTCGCCCAGTTCCACGCGATCGGCGGAGCGGTGGAACATCGACTCGGGGGCCCGCCGCCCGTGACCGACGATCTTCCCGAGCACGATGTCGGCGTCGTTCCTGTCGGCGGCGGCCAGCAGGTGCTCCAGCGCCTCGGGGCCGAGGTAGTCGTCGGCGTCGCAGAAGAACACGTAGCGGCCGGTGGCGTGGGCGAGGCCGACGTTGCGGGGCAGCCCGGCGCCGCCGGAGTTCTCCACCCGAAGCACCTTGACGATGCCGCGGTGGTGCTCGGCGTAGAGGCGGAGCAGCTCGGCGGTGCCGTCGGTGGAGCCGTCGTCGACGACCACGATCTCCTTGACCACCCGCTGCACGAGCGCCGCGGTGAGGCACCTGTCGAGATAGCGCCGGCAGTCGCGGGCGGGGATCACGATGCTGACGTCGACCGGATCTCCGCCGCCGACCACCATGCCAACCTCCCGCGCGTCGTCACCGTGCGCTCATGACCGACCCCAGTATGTGATGTCCGGGCGGCGCGGGTGGGTCGATTCGGAGGTCTTCATGCCTTGCTTTTGCAGACTGCCCCCAATCCTCCACATTCTGCGAATTGTGCAGGTAAAGTCACCGATCACGGCATTTAGCCCGCACCGAATCCGTTTCAGGAACGCAGTTATCCCCCGGGGAGGAGAGAACTCCTCCGGAGGGAACAAGGCCGTACCTCCACAGCCCCTCGGGTGATCCGCAGGGCCCGGGCGCACGTCTACAGTGAGGCAATCTTGACGTGGAGGTGGCGAGGATGGGACCGGATCTGCGCAGGCGGACGGCAGGCAAGGGGTCGATCGTGCACACAGCGGAATTCATCGTCTCCTCGGCACGACTCACAGAGCTTCACGAATGCTCGGCTCTGCTCCGCCGTACGCGGCTGCGGGCGGAGGAGATCGTGGACGAGGCGCGCACGCTCCTCGCCGAGGCGGAGCGCGACGGCGACGCCGAGCGGGTGCGGGAGCTGACCGGCCAGCTCGACCAGGCCCGGCGCTCGTACTGCCAGGTCCTGAACGCGTACATGCTCATCTCGCGGCGGATCACCGCCGAGCGGCAGGAGATCCTGCAGGCGCAGCTGGAGGCCGACCGGCACGCCGTCGCCTGATTTCTTCTGTGATGTGTGAACTTTTATGGGACGAGAGACGTCAAAAGGTCATAACGGCTAGCCGCCGACATGAACGGGCTCCAGCTCCCCGGTGTTTTCTCCCGGGGAGCTGGAGTAGGGGGCGCTTTCGGGCTCGACCTCCGGCGTGGCGGCCTCTTCCAGGCGCTCGACGAGCTGACGCTGCTGCTCGGGGGTGAGGCGCACGGGCCAGACCGCGGGCAGCATCAGCACGTCGCCGTTGGGGAGGGTGACGAGCTGGACGGGGAATGACGGGGAGAGCAACACAGTGCCGACATTCTGGCACGCCGATCGGCGCCGCGAGCGGATTTCGCATCCCGTCATCCTCGAAAATCCGCAGGCCAGGGCGACATTTCCCGATTTATAGGGTCTTGGCGGGTGCTGTCGGCAGCCGATTTTCGCGGTCCGCGGAGTCGCCTTTTCGCGGTCCGCGGAGTCTCCGTACGTCGCGATGCGCGGAGTTACCGTGGACGCCTCGGAGGTGCCCCTCATGACCAGACCCGGCACGTCTTTCGCCCCTCCCCCGCCGACCGCCGCCTGGCAGCACGTCGGCGCCCGCACCGGCTTCGAGGTCGTCTACTTCGAGGTGCTGGGCGGCGGCTACCGGGCCGAGGGCTGCACCACCGCCGTCGAGGACGGCCTCACCTGGATCGTCGGCTACCGCATCGACCTGGACGCCGGCTGGGCCACCCGCGCCGCCCACCTCACCAGCCACTCCACCGCCGGCCGCCGCGAGACGCGCGTCGAGTCGGACGGCGCCGGCCGCTGGCACGTCGACGGCGAACCGGCCCCCGTCCTCGACGGCTGCCTCGACCTCGACCTGGAGGCGTCGGCCCTCACCAACGCCTTCCCCGTCCACCGCCTCCCCCTGCCCGAGGGCGAGCTCACCCAGGCCCCGGCCGCCTTCGTCCGGGCCCCCGGTCTCCAACTGGAACGTCTGGAACAGACCTACACCCGCACCCCCGAGCCGGGTACCTACGCCTACACCGCCCCCGCCTTCGGCACCGCCTGTGCCCTCCGCTATGACCTCCACGGCCTGGTCATCGACTATCCCGGGCTGGCCAGACGCGCGTGATATAAGGTCTGGATGATCTTCGCGCCCGGCCCCACCGACCCCGATCACGTGGGCCCGTACAAACTGACCGGCCTGCTGGGCTCGGGCGGGCAGGGCGCCGTCTACCTCGGCCAGGACCGGACCGGCCGCCAGGTGGCCGTCAAGGTCCTGCACGCACGGCTCGCCCTCGACCCCGAGACGCGCCGCCAGTTCACCCGCGAGGTGAGCGCCGCGCGCAAGGTGGGCGCGTTCGGCACCGCCCAGGTCCTCGACGTCGACATCGAGGGCGACCAGCCCTACATCGTCAGCGAGTACGTGCCGGGCGAGTCGCTGCAGCAGCTCATCAGCCGCGACGGGCCGCGCGACGCCGGCGGGCTGCGCCGCCTCATGCTCGCCACCGCCGCGGCGCTGCAGGCCATCCACCGGGCGGGCGTCGTCCACCGCGACTTCAAACCCAGCAACGTGCTGCTCGGCCCCGACGGCCCGCGGGTCATCGACTTCGGCATCGCACGGGCGCTGGAGGCCACGACCACCATGTCCAGCGGCGTCGCCGGCACTCCCCCGTACATGTCACCCGAGCAGATCTCGGGCCGCGACGTCGGCCCCGCGTCCGACGTGTTCTCCTGGGCGGTCTCGATGGTGTACGCGGCGACGGGCCGGCCCGCGTTCGGCGCCGACAGCATCCCCGCCGTGTTCAACCGCGTCCTCACCCACCCGCCGGACCTGTCCGGAGTACCGGCCGAACTGCGCGACCTCCTGGCCGCATGCCTGAACAAGGCGCCAGAGCAGCGCCCCACAGTGGACGAAGTACTGGGCCTCCTCCTCGGCCACACCCCCGCGAAACGCCCCTTACGCGGTCAGAAGCCCGTCGCGCTGGCCTTCACCATGCAGGTACTCGCCGTCCTCGCCACGCTCGTGCTGGCCGCCGTCTCCCACTACGGCTTCCGGGACGACCCCGACGGCGGCGAACGCCCGGCCCCGTTCCCCTGGGTGGACGGCGGTGACCCGTTCTGGCTGATCATGCTCGCCTGGCTCATCGCCGGCGGCTCGGCGGCCTGGTACCTCCGGAGGCGGCGTTGACCTACGTCCACATGGGCCTGTCCATCCTGATCCTGCTCTGCGTACAGGCTCTGGCGTACGTGATCGTACGCAGAGGCAAATCCTTCCTCTCCAGGCATCGCATGCTGACGGCGGCGCTCATGCTCCCGTACCAGCCGACCCTGCTCATCGGGCTGACCGTCCTGCTGATCATCATCTGGGAGGACATCGAGATCCGCTGGGTCGTGCTCGGCTTCGTCGCCTACCTCAACGGCCTGGTCGCCTTCGCCCTCACCACCGCCGTCCAGGACCGCCGCTGACTCCGGAGTCATTCCTTGGACTGTCCGGCAGTCCGAGGATCTCGATGCCGATTACTCTGCCGTCGGCGTCGAGGTCCAGGTTGACCATGGCGCCCTCGGCCGTGACCGTCCTGGCGACCCCGTTTGGAGGGATCGGGCCTCGCAGGTAGACGTACGCGGCCTCCGCCAGGGAGTCGTACGTCCACGTACCGGAATGTTCTTCCACCACCACACCGCCTTTCGCATCCGCGTGAGCACCACGTTCTCATGGGCAGACTCCGAGAGCGGGACCGCTGACGACCGGGGGGACACATGGACATCGCCAACGTCTACCGTCCGATGGTGTTCGGGTGCCAGGCGGACGAGAAGCTGCCTGACGTGGCGAGACGGATGACGGAGAAGAACGTGGGCGCGCTCGCCGTCCTCGACGACGGGCAGATCACCGGGCTGATCACGGAACGGGACATCGTCCGTGCCCTGGCCACCGCCGAGGACCCCGCGTCGGTGCGCGCCGGGGAGTACGCGTCGACGTACATGCGGGTCGCGGCCCTGCACGAGGACACGCACGAGGTCGCCCGCCGCATGCTCGACTACGGCATCCGCCACATGCCCGTGGACGAGGGCGGGCGGGTGGTCGGCATGGTGTCGATGCGCGACCTGCTCGCCGTGGAGGCGTGGATGAGCTGACTACGCCAGATGTGCCGCGATGGTCCGCGCGCACGCCAGGGACTCAGTGTGCGTGGTGTCCACGACCAGGTCGTACCTCACTCCCTCGTGCACCACGTCCGCCTGCAGCGCGGCCATCCCCCCGATCCGGTCACCCCTGGCGATCTCGCGGCCCGCCGCGACCGCGCTGTCGCATCGTACGCCGACCCAGAGCACGTCCAGCCCGGCGAGAGCCTTCCGCCACCTTTCCTGGGACGCCGCCCCGCCGAGGAACACGTCGTCCACGACGATCCGGGCGCCCGCGCGGGCCATCGCGGCCACCCCCTGCGTCCACGCCTCGTCCAGGGCGCGGAACTCCGGCCCGACGTTCACCTGGCCGTCAGGGGCGAACTCGATCCCCTCACCCGACGTACGCGACTTGGCGGGCATCGCGTCGACCAGGGTGTCCACCGACAGGGAGAGCCACGGATCCGGCAGCACCTCTTGCAGGCACCGGGCGATCCCGGACTTGCCCGAGCTGGAGCCGCCGTTCAGCACGATCACTTGAGTCGTCACGGCGCCACCCTATGGAGCCGCCTTCTTCGCCCCAACCGGTTTTCGCAGCCCCCTCAGCGAGGGAGGCGTCTCGCTCTCACGGGGGAGGAACCCGTACTCCGGCGGCGGAAGGCTCATCACCATGAACACCACCGCACGGCTCACCCTCTGGGCCGGACGAAGCATGATCCTGATCGCCGTGGCGCACACCCTCGTGTTCGTCCCCCTCGCCCCCTGGTCGAGTTGGCTCGCCGGAGACCTCCGCAACCGGGTCGCGGACGCTGAGTCGGTGGCGCTGTTCTGGGCGCTGCCCGGCAGCTTCGTAGTGGTCCTGACGCTGCTGGGGCTGCTGGTGGCGCGGGCAGGACGGCAGGGGCAGCAGGTGCCCGGCTATGTCGGCTGGGTGAGCCTCGCCTGGGGAGCCATGGCCGTCGGCCTGATCGGACCCAGCGGTTTCATGCTCGCGGCCATCCCCGCCGGGCTGCTCATCGCGGCGAGTTTCACCGACCGACGATCACCCCTAAGAGCCCGCACCCCGAAGCGAAGACGACGGTCAGGACGATGAGCACGGAGAGACGAGCTTTGATCATCGCCCCAGTCAATTAAGGGGCCGAGTTCAGCGGTTCTGGACCGAGTGCGACGGCTCGGCCACGATGAGGTCATGAAGGGACGATCGGGCTCCGGCCTGAACTGGACGGCGGTCAGCGCCCTGTCCACCGCGCTGGCCGCAGTGGTCGCACTGGCCGCCTACCTTGGGACGATGGGGGACGACACACAGGGTCCCACCCAGGCCCCGCCATCACAGTCGCCAGAGCCGGTCATCACCTCACACACCCTGCCACCCGCGAAACCCACCACCAGGTCGCCCACCCCGCCACCCCCGGAACCCACTACACCACCACCCCCGGTAGAGCGGACCACCCCCGCATCGCTGCCACCGGTCCATCCCCAAGGCTGCGACGAGGCGGCAGCGGCGCTGACCGCGTACTCCCGGAACGCCGGAAGCACCCGCAGCGGCCAGGCAGCCGCGGCTCAACAGGCCTACAGCGACCTGATGGGCGCAGGCCTCCACGCGCAAGGAGCGGTGGCGGCGAAGATCCGCCGGCTGGCCGCCGAATTCCAGGAGCTCGGCTTCCGCCTGACCGGCATGACCGGCGGCGACCCGAACCAGGTGATCGCGGACATCAACACGGACGTCGCGGAGTTCAACACCCTGTGCGGCTATGCCTGACCCTGGGTCGCAGGCCGAGAATATGCGCCAATGCAACACATCCCCAGCCGTGCTGCTCACCTGGATCGTTCTGTTCTGACGGGATGAGCCCCTGAACACCGGAAACGCCTGTTCAGGGGCTCCAGGATGAATGTCCCTTACCGCTGCCAGACCGAGGCGTACACACCTGCCTCGACGTTGACCTGGACGGGATACATGCCCTTGGCCGTCATCTGGTTGAACCGGCGCTGGTAGGCGGCGCCGGAGGTGTCGACGTAGTGGTACCAGCGGCGCACCCCGTCCTTGCGCCAGATGGCGGTGATCGTGCCGTCGGGGCCCACGGCGGTCAGCGCGGGCCGGAAGCCCTTGGCGACCCGGGTCTTGAACTCGGCCTCGTGCTGCCGGTAGGTCTTCCCGTACGTGTAGGCCCAGGGCCCGCCGCTGTGCTCCCGCCAGACCGCGGCATACCTGGGGTCGTTCGGCGTCCCGTACACGTCGATGGACACCGGCGCCATCCCCCGGTCGGCGGCCTGCCGGTTCATCTGGGCGAACCGCGCGGGCGTCAGGCCGTGCAGCGACAGAAACCGCTCGGACCGCTTCTCCCAGATGGCCGCGAACGTCGCACTGCCGGCAGGCCCCGTCGCCGACACGCTCACCGGCTGGTACCCCTGCTTCAGCAACTCGTTGAACTTGCGCTGCATGCCCGACTCCGACAGCCCCCGCAGCATCATCCAGGCCGGGGCCGACCCCCGTACCCAGACCGCCGCATAACGGGGACCGCTGGTCACGTTGTAGGTGATCGGGTGGTACCCCTGAGCGCGCAGGTTCTTGAACTGGCGGGCCTGCTCGGCGGCGGACGCGCCGTGGTAGGCCCGGAACGCCGGGGCCGCGTGCGCCGGGCCGGCCACAGCGGTGCCGATCACCAGGCAGGCGGCCACGCTGACGAGTCTCCTCATGATCATGGGTCCTTTCGTTGACCAGTCACAAGCCCGCCGACAGCCGGCAGAGGCATCCCTCATGCTGGCCGGGGTTTGATTGATCACAATCGCTTTGATCAACCGAACGAGGCAGGAGACGCACATGGGCAGGCCGGAGCGGAATCTCGATCCCGAGGCGGGATTGATCGAGCGTTTCGCCTACGACCTCCGACAACTGCGGGAGGCGGCGGGTAAGCCGACATACCGGTCGATGGCACACAGCGCGGGCTGCGCGCCGAGCACCCTGTCAGAGGCCGCCAAGGGCCTGCGGCTCCCCACCCTCCAGACGACCTTGGACTACGTACGAGCATGCGGCGTCCGCGACACCACCGAGTGGGAGCACCGCTGGCACGAGACCCACCGGCAGCTCAACGCGGAACCCCCGGCCGCCCCACCGCCTCCCCCTGAGGCGACACCGGAGAGACCCGCCCATGCGAAGACTCTCTGGCTGGGCGCTCTAGCGATCGTCGTGGCCGTCCTGGTCACGACCCTCGTCTGGCCCTCCCCTCAGCAGGCGGAGTCATCCCGTGGAGATGCGCACTGCCGCGAGCCGTTCCAACTGACCAGGGTCCCCGTAGCCGTAGCCCCCTGCATCCACAGCGGCCCCGCCGGAGTCGAGATGTCGGTCCAGGTGACGGCGGCGACCACGACCCTCGACGCGGTCGCCTACCTCTGGCTCCACGACGTCACAGCCAAGAAGCCACTCAAAACCACCCTCCGCACCTGCCCACTCCAACTCGCGGCCGGGAAAACAACGACATGCGGCCCCTTCGTACTCGACGCACCCCACGGCACCTACACCACCGCCGCCACCGTGGAACCGGCCCCAGCCCGCCCCGAACCACCCCACTGGCAGAGCGGCTCCACCGGCACCCAGAGCCCAGCCATCACCCATCAACAGAGGAAACGATGACCGACGAAACGCCATACCTGCGGCTCCAGGCGAACTACATCGGCCGGTTAGGGGTCGAAGTCGGCATCTTCGTCGCCGTCGACCACCTACGGCGCAAGAACCTGCTCACGCCCGAAGAAGAAGAGCTCTACTTCGACATCGACGACTGGTTCCGCGAACACCTGCCCGAGCCCCCGTTCTACGCGGACGGAAACACCATCGGCGCCATCACCTGGTTCAAACAAGCCACCACCGCCGCGATGCTCACCCGCCTCACGCCGCTGCGGGACCTCCTGTCAGTCCACGACGTACGATGCGACCTCGTACGATCGAGCAACCCCGGAAAGCTCGTCTACGAGGACCAGTACCAGATCGGCGTCATCCCCAGCACCCGAAAACGCCCCTCACCGCTCCCACCCGGCGTCACCCTCGGCCCGACCACCTCAGGCTCCAAACGCCACCTCGCCCGCCGGCCATCCACCTCGTAGAGCGAACGCTTTCAAGCCCCGTAGACGCCTTCTGGGACGTACGAGGATCTCGTCGGTTCCGCGTGGCAGGCTCGTGGCCATGCTGATTGCGCTGAGCGGGCTACCAGGTGCCGGGAAGAGTGCCTTGGCGGGCGAACTGGGCCGGTCGCTATCGATCCCGGTCTTGTCGGTCGACCCGGTGGAGGCGGCGCTGTGGCGGGCGGGCATCGATCGCAGTCAGCCAACCGGGCTCGCGGCGTATGTGGTCGTGGAGGAGATCGCCGCCGGGCTGCTGTCGCTGGGCCAGAGCGTGGTGGTGGACGCGGTGAATGACGCTGTCGAAGCTCGGGAACAGTGGTCCGCTCTGGCTCACCGGCACCAGGTCGAGCTGCGCTACATCGAGGTGGTCTGCTCCGACCCGGCGATACATCGGCGCCGTCTTGAGGGGCGTCGCCGTGACATTCCCGGCTTCGTAGAGCCGACGTGGGAAGCCGTCGAGGCACGGCGCGCGAACCTCGCCACCTGGGACGAGCCGCGCCTGGTGCTCGATTCGCTCGATTCCCTGACAGAGAACGTAGCGGCAGCGATCGCATACCTAGGCGAATCCGTCCCGCAGCAGTAGCAGCAACCCGGGCGCTGCCTCGCATGCGATCATCGAGGAATGACGACAAGAAAGGCCCATGGTCGCTGACCACCGCCTCGCGCTCCACGCGACGCTCCCCGACCGCTATGCCCAGCACGAGGTCCTGGCCTCGACCATCGACCACCGCGGCCGTCTCACCGCCCTGGTCACCGACCCCGCCCGTTACTTCTCCGAACCACGGTACGAAGCGACCGCCGTCATCTGCGACGGCCCGGAGATCCACGAGATCCCGCTGACAGACCTCAGCCAAGAGGTCACCCTCATCGACACCCACGGCGACGGCATCGTGCTGGCCGCCGCCCGCTGTGAGCCCACAGGCATCGCATTCGAGCGCCGCCAGGAGCCGGTCCCCGAGAACGAACTCCACCTCACCCAGAACGTCCAGGTGATCGACGAAAACGGCCAGATCCAGTCAGCCTTCTACGCCGGTGACGGCATCGAACAACTCATGACGGACGCCCGGGGCACCCTCTGGATCAGCTACTTCGACGAGTCGAACTACTGGTCCCTCAACCCGGACGGCACCCGCTCCTACAGTTTCGCGATCGGCCTGGCCCGCTGGAACGGCGACGGCAGCCAACCCTGGATGGCGCCACTCCACACCCCGGACATCTTCTGGTGCGACTGCTACGCGATGAACGTCGGCCGCGACACGGTCCACGCCTGCCCCTACCCCGACTTCCCACTGATCGAAATCGATGATCACGGCATCCGCACCGTCACCTCAAACCCCATCACCAGCTGCAACGGCCTGGCCATCTCAGGGGACGAGATCGCCTTCCTGGATCAGCACCGAACGGACGGCGAGTTCCGCTGGGAGATCCGCAGAGCCCACCGCCAGAACGGAGTCGTCACCGAGACAGCCCGGCTGAACCTGCTGCTGCCCCACGACCGACATCCGACCGGCTGGGCCCGAGGAAGAGTCGGCAGAGACGAGACCCTGTGGCTACACGAGGCCGGAGACCCACGCCACTGGTATCGCTACGAAATAACCGCCCAAATCCAGTCCGGCATATCCGCACCACCGCATATAGGCTTCCCGGAACAGTTGTCGGCTGGAGGGGCGTCGTCTCCTCCGGCAAGGAGTGGTGCAGCGGACCTACCGAGAGGGGCCGGTCGCCCCCTTCGGGGACTGCATCGCGGCTGGTGCTCACGCCTCTACTTCGGGTCGAGTACGCGCGTCATCCAGATCG
This sequence comes from Nonomuraea sp. NPDC049649, assembly GCF_040675175.1. Lineage (NCBI taxonomy): Bacteria > Bacillati > Actinomycetota > Actinomycetes > Streptosporangiales > Streptosporangiaceae > Nonomuraea > Nonomuraea sp. NPDC049649. Next base: position 890 of record NZ_JBFAOH010000035.1, on the reverse strand, counting down.
TGTTGCCACGTTCGGCGTCCTCAGTGATGCGATCGCTTCGGTGGAAATCGAGCTTCTCGAGGACACGGAAAGAGGGTACGTTCCACTCCCACACTGTCGCCCAGAGTCGCCGACGTCCTGTCCGAGTCGCGGCTTCCATGACCGCACGGGCGGCTTCTGTCGCGTAACCATGACCGTGAGCTCGCTGTGCCAGCTCGTACGCGATCTCAGGTTCGTCGAAAGATCCCTGACCGACGGTCAATCCGCAGTACCCAATGAACTCACCGGTGTCTCGCAGCTCGATCGGCAGCAACCCGAGCCCCGGTTCCGCCGCCAGGGGATTGTCGAGGAGCCAGCCGCGGATCTCCTCGACCGTCGGGCGTCCCTCGGCGTCGATCCGCCGTACCGGCGGCACCCGTGGATCCCGCTCAAGCCATAACCCGCGGTACTCCTCGGCATCCGACGGCACCCACCGCCGCAACCGCAGCCGCTCGGTCACCAGCTCCGCCGGTAGATCCTCATAGGTCCCCACCCGACCAACCTAGCCCGGCGCCGGCCAAGGTCTCCGCTTGCGCGACGGACCACCTGCCCAAGACGGGCGCGAACCGGGCCTACCGATGATCACCCCAAGCCCGAGAAGTCCTGGATTATCAACGTCGACCGGACGGCTTGGCGCCGCTTCGGCCACGCCCCAGCATGACCGTGACCGTGACGGCCAGGCCCACCACGGCCACGGCGCGGCCGCGTCCAAGATCGTGGTGTATGAGAATGAAGCCACTCTGCGATCTGGTGCTATTTAAGCAGCAATAGCATCAGCTGTCACATTTGTATCATTATTGTCTTGTTCATCCTTTTTCTCGATGGCTTTGCGGCACTCGGCCAGCACCTCCAGCCCGAGATAACGCCGTCCT
>NZ_JBFAOH010000034.1:0-65776 GCF_040675175.1 Nonomuraea sp. NPDC049649 | reverse complement strand
GCGCTCCAGCCACCGCCGAAACCTACCGCCCACAACCACCCGGTGCAGCGCACCCGCCCCGACCTTCGCAAGATCGCTAACTTAGCGGCATTGGGCCTGGATGACGGGCCCGGCAGCGACCCTACAAGAGGCGGCGTGACCATTTCGCGGTGCTCTGAGTCGATAAGATCAAGCCGAATCCGAGAGCTCTGGAGGCGTCCCAGTGAACGAAGAGCCGAAAAACCCCCTCGACGGCGATTTACCCACCATAGACGTTTCGGTTCCGCACCCGGCCCGGGTGGACGAGCTGGGAGGCAGCGTCGGCAGGAAGCCATGACGATCCTGGACCTGTGGCCACTGGCACCGCCCAGTACGACCGGCTGGCTGCTCGACCTGTGCGGCGACGGCCTCACCGGGTTCCTGCCGCCCCCGCAGCCGGACGCGGCCTGGGTGCTCAACGCGATGTACGAGCACGAACAGGGCCCGGCCGAGGTGTCGTACCACGAGGACCGCCAGGCCGGGCTGCGAGACGGAAGCATCCAGCCCGACATCATCGGGGGCATCGACTTCGAGGAGGTGGGCGTCGTCACGGGAGGCGACCTGGGCCGCGCCGAGCATCCCGGCCCGGGTTGGCGGCGCCTGCGCTGGGCGGAGCTCTCCCGCCGGACCGGCGACCCCATCGTGCCCGACGGCGTGCTGCCCTGCTTCCGGTGCTTTCCCTCGATCAAGAAGAACGGCAGCTGGCCGCTGGGCATCATTCCGCCCACGGAAGGCAGCCTGGACCGTGAGAGCTGGAACCGGCTGATCGCCATCCTCACCGAGCACAGCCCCGCGGGCCCGGACACCCCCTGCCTGGCCTACTACAGCCAGATCATGCTCGGCGGGTACGACACGCTCCACGTGCGCGCGGGCCGCCTCCGCGACGCCGAGGCCCTGTACGACACTCCCGAGACCGACTTCAGCCCGTCCAACCTCTGGGCCGAGGACCGCTCCTGGGTCTTCTGCACCGACTTCGACCTCTGGGCCACCAAGGTCGCCGGTCCCCCGGCCCTCATCGAAGCCCTGCTCGACGACCCCGACATCGAAGTGATCCGCCTCCCCGAAAGCCCGTGAACAACGGCTGGCGGGACAGCCGCTTCCCGGAGACAAGACTCGGCGGATCCGTGCAAGCGGGGCCTCGGCATCTCCCTCACCACAGGGTGGGTGACCGTGCTGATCGGTGTGCCGGCGTACCTGGCGGTGCTCCTCCTCTCCGCCTGACGTTCAGAGGAGAGCCAGCAGGGAGCGGGTGTTCGCCGTGCCCTGGCGGTCGCCGGTCTCCTCGAAGATCTCCAGCGCCGCCCGGGCCAGCTCGCGCGAGCGTACGGTCGCGCCCTCGGCCCGGTTGACCTTGGCCAGGGCGAGCAGCGCGTGCGCGTCGAGCAGCCGGTCGCCGAGCCGGACGGCGATGCCCCGAGCCTGTTCGGCGGCGGCGCGCGCGTCCGGTTTCGCGCCCTGCGCCAGGTGTACGGCCGAGAGTTCCAGCAGCGTGTCGGCCTGCCGGTGCCGGTCGCCGAGCTCGGCCAGGCGGTTGACGGCGGCCCGCAGCCGTCCGGCGGCCTCGTCCAGCCGGCCCGCGCGGCGCAGCATGAGGCCGAGCACCTGTTCGGCGTCGGCGGCGTCGCGCTGGTTCTCCGCGCTTTCCACGCAGGCCAGCAGCGCCCGCTCCGCCTCGTCGAGGCGGCCCAGCTCCAGGTGGACGCGGCCGAGCCGGCGCGTGGCGTGCGCGACCTCGCGGGCGCGTCCCCGGCTCCGGAACATCTCCAGCGCCAGCAGGAGCCGTTTCTCCGCTTCCGGCCAGTCCCGCTCGGCCAGGTGCAGGTCGCCCTGGTCGAGCAGGATGAGCGCCTCACCCAGCGGGTCGCCCGCCCGCCTTGCCGCCTCCATCGCGAACCCGGTCAAGGCTCGCCAGTCGTCCAGGTACAGGTGCCGCTCCAGGTAGGGCGCGAGCAGGTGGGCCAGCCGCCAGCAGGCGTCGTCCAGCCCGGCGGCGCTCAGGTCGGCGACCAGGCTCACCAGGAACGCCCGTTCGGCCGCCAGCCACTCGACCGACTCCCTGATGTCCCTGGTCACCACGGTCGTGGCCGGATCGCCGGACACCAGCGGGAACCGCGACGCCCGCACCCGCGACAGCGCCGTGTCCGCCAGCTTGGCCAGCGCGCCGGGCACCGGCTGCTCCCGCGCGAACAGCCGGGTCAGGTCGTGCAGCCGGTAGCGGACCTGGCCCGCCGCGTCCACGCCGTGCGTCTCCAGCAGCCCCGCGTCCACCAGCGCCTCCGCCTGCCCGCCGAGCAGTTCGGTCACCCAGTCGGCGAAGTCGGGCGCGGAAAGCGCGCCGAGCCCGCGCAGGGTCAGCTTCGCCGCCTCCGGCAGCCCGTCGAAGCCGACGGCGAACACGCTGCGCACGGTCAGGTCGCCCGCGTGCAGCCGGTCGAGCCGCTGGTGCTCGTCCTCCAGCAGGCTCACCAGGTAGTGGGCGGTCCACTCGGGCCGGGCCGCCAGCCTGGAGCCCGCGATGCGCAAGGCGATCGGCAGGCCGCCGCAGAAGCGGGTGAGCCGCCGTAGGGCGTCGTCCGCCGCCCGGCCGGAGCTCTTGACCAGCAGCTCCAGCGCCTCCTCGGCGTTCAGGACGCCCACCGGCAGCCGCTTCGCGCCGGGCAGCCCACCCAGCGGGGAACGGCTGGTGACGACGGTCGGGCAGGAACTCAGCAGAGGCCGTACCTGCGACTCCCCCAGGGCGTTGTCCAGCACCACCAGCAGCCGCCGGTTGGCCGCGTAGGTGCGGAACAGCCGCTCCCGCTGCTCCGGCGCGGCCGGGACCGCCCGGCCCGGGCAGCCGAGCCAGCGCAGGAAGTCCTCCAGAACGGCCGCCGGTGCGGTGGTCTCGCGCAGGTCCGCGTAGAGGATGCCGTCGGGGAAGTCGGCACGCCGCAGCCAGGCCGCGCGCACGGCCAGCGCCGACTTGCCCGCCCCCGCCTGCCCGTGCACCACGACGAGCCCGCCGCTCACCTCCTTCAGCAGCTCATCCCGGCCGGTGAAGTCGGCCACGTCGGGCGGCAGCAGCACCGGCGGCCCGGCCGACACGTGCAGCGACGCGTCGTCGTGCAGCATCCGGTGGTAGAGGAGTTGCAGCTCCGGGTCCGGCTCGATGGCGTGCCCGCCGTCGAGCTGATCGCGCAGGACCGCGTACGAGGCGAGCGCGTCCACCCGGCGGCCACTGCGGTACAGCGCCAGCATGTACTGGCCGCGGAAGCGCTGCCACGTCGGGTGCTGCCTGGTCAGCTGCCGCAGCTCGGCCAGCAGCTCCCGGTGCCGCCCGGCGTCCAGGTCGGCCTGCACCCGGCGCTCCAGCGCCAGCAGCCGCAGCTCCTCCAGCTCCTCGCGGAGCCGCCGGGTCTGCGCCCACCGCTCGCCCTCGGGGTCCACGTCCTCCAGGGCCTCGCCGCGCCACAGGGCCAGCGCCTCCGCGTACGCGCCCCGTCCCACCAGCAGCCGGAACCGGTCGACGTCCAGGTGGCCGTCGCCCAGGTTCAGCTGGTACGCGCCGGACACGGTCGTGATCGCCGCCTGCCCGATGAGCCGCCGGAGCTGCCCCACGTACCCGCGGATCAGGGAGTCGGACCGGTCGCCGCCCTCGCGCGGCCACAGCAGGTTGCGCAGCCGCCCGGCCGTCAGCGGCCTTCCCGGGTTGAGCAGGAACAGCGCCAGCAGCTCGCGATGCTTCGGCACGGTCGGAGTGCGGTCCTCGCCGTCGGGGCCGCGAACCTCCAGCGGCCCCATGATGCGGAAATCCACCAGCACTCCTTCAGGAGAACGACAGGGACGGTTCACCGCAGCGGCGGGTTGGCCAGCCGCGCCCGTTCGAGGGCCAGTTCGGGCCACCACTCGCCCGCCTTCGGCGACACGACGCCGCGCTCCGGGTCCTTCTCGCCGTCCGTGCCGCGCCGGCACCGGCCTCCGGACGTGCCCGCCCGCGCGATCCACAGGTAGGCGTCCACCAGTTCCTCGCCCGTCGCCGTGGTCGGCCGGTCGCCGACGCCCCTGCCGGGCGGGTTGCACCAGACCTGCGGGTCGGAGTAGTGCTTGGCCGGAACCCAGGCACCCTGGCCGTTCCTGGCGGTGTCGACCACGAAGTGCGGCATGGCGGCCGGGTCCGCGCGCACGTCCGCGGGGCAGTCCTCGCGGCCGCCGGAGAGCCGGACGGCGATGCAGGCCGACACCTTCTTGCCGTAGGCGACCGCCTTGTCGGTGCGCTGGAAGCCGGCCGTGTTGATGAAGAAGCCGTCCGCCCGGCCGACGTCCGCGCCGATCAGGCGGTCGGCCATGACCTTGGCGCCCGGCCACGGGTCCTGGCTGCCGTCGAGGTAGACGGCGGTGTTCGGATTCGACTTGAGGCTCTGGACGGCCCGGCGCAGGTGGTCGTAACGCTGTTCGGCGGAGCCCTCCGGGTCGCAGTTCGGCTGGCCTGGCAGCCGGGACAGGGCGCCGGGCTCCAGGATGACGACGGCCGGCGCGCCGCCGATCTGGGCGGCGATGCCGTGGACCCACTCGTGGTACTGGTCGAACTCCTTGGCGGTGGCCTGCTGGCACCCGCTGCCCGGCAGGTGGTTGACCAGGAACACGGGCACCTCGTCCTCCTGCTCGGCGGCGGTGATCGCGCTTTCCACGTCGGCGCGGGCCTCGGTCCGGGAGAGGCGTATGGCGTAGGGGACGGCGGCCAGCTTCTCCATCAGCTCGGCGTTCCGCGGCCGGTCCTTGGCCCAGAGTTTCGCCTGGCGGCTGGCCGCGGGCTCGGGCGGGGCGTAGAACCGTACATCCCCTCTGACCCGCAGCGGGTTGCCCGCGGCCGGAGCGGCCGTGCCCTCGGCCGCGGACGCCGCGACCCCCGTACCGGAGACGGCCGGTTCACGGACGCCGGCGGGGGACATCCGCCCCTGCCACGCCAGCGCCGCCCCCACCCCGGCCACCGCCACCACCACGGCGGCCGTCCCGGCCACCCACGCGCGCCGCCGGCCGCGCCCGGCCTCGCCGTCCCCGGTCGGGCGGTCGGCCCCGGGCTCCGTCGTCCCGACCAGGACCTCCGCCGGCGCGTTCCTGGGCGGCGGCTCCGCGGGAGCGGGCGACGGTACGGACGAGCTGAGGTGGTCCAGCAGCTCCTGAGCGGTGGGGCGGTCGGCGGGCCTCTTGGACAGCGCGGCCGCGACCAGGTCGCGCAACTGGCCGGAGAGCCCGTGCAGGACCGGGGGATCGTTGATGATGCGGAGCAGGATCACCGGCACCGGCCCGTCACCGAACGGCGACACCCCGGCCGCGGCGAACGCCACCGTCGAGCCCCACGAGAAGATGTCCGACGCGGGCCCCACCATCGACCCCGACACCTGCTCGGGAGACATGTACGCGGGCGTCCCCACGATCGCGCTGCTCATCTCCGCGTCGGTGAGGCGCGCGATGCCGAAGTCGATGACCTTCGGCCCCGTCTGGGACAGCAGCACGTTGCCCGGTTTCAGATCGCGGTGCACCACCCCGGCCCCGTGGATGGCCCGCAGCGCCACCGCCATCGACGCCGCCAGCCCGTCCAGCGCCGACCCCTTCAGCGGCCCCGACCGGCGCACCACCTCGCCGAGGTCCGGCCCCTCGACGTACTCGGTGACCAGGTAGGCCGGCTCCCCCTCGACGTCGGCGTCCAGCACCGGAGCCGTGCAGAAACGGGCGACCCGCCGGGCGGCGGCGACCTCGCGGGCGAACCGGCGGCGGAACCCGGCGTCCGCGCTCACGCTGTCGTGGATGAGCTTGACGGCCACCCGCGCCCCGTCCGGCCCCTGACCCAGGTAGACGACCCCCATCCCGCCTTGACCCAGCCGCCCCAGCAGCGTGTACGGCCCGGCCTGGCGTGGATCCCCGTCGCGTAACCCCTCCAAGGTCATAGACCGCAGGTTAACTCGCCACCGGGTTTCCCGCCCCTCTCCGTTCTGACGCCGAGATGCCTCCGGCCGGGAACGCGGGGCGCTCCCGGCCGGACTCAGCCGTTCCTAGGACGGCCTGGCGAGGCCGTACACCTTCGTGCCGCTGGAGAACGTGATCGTGGTGCAGTAGTACTCGGGACCCGCGGAGTTGGCGGCGCTGTTGCACGCCTTCGCGCCCGCCGTCGTGTACGGGAACCATCTGACGACGACCTCCGCGGAGGCCGGTGCCGGAGCGAGGACGGCGGCCATGGCAGTGGCCGCGAGGGCGGTCGACAGGCCCAGCGAGATACGCCTGATGGCAACCTTCATGCGCGAATCCTTTCGGGTGTGGAGCCGTGATTCCGGTGGCTCTCTCCACGTGATTTCGGTCCGAGCCTAAGGATGACGCGCATATTTTCCGCCTGTTTTGCGCACGAGTTAGAACCTCGCCCTGTGGCGAGGTGATCAGGACGCCTGGTCCTGCTGCCGGCGCACCATCTCGCCGATCCAGATGGGCGCGTACGGGGACGTGCAGCCCGGCGAGGTGGGGTAGTCCTTGAGCACTTCGAGGCGCTCGCCGATGTCGACGGCGCGGGCCCGGTGCTCGGGGTGGTCGATGCCGATCTGGGCCAGGCAGCTGTTCATCGCCCACTGCAGGCGGTCCGGGGCGTCCTTCATCTCCGCCTCGATGATGTCGAGCAGCCCGGCGAGGTCGAGTCCTTCGGGCCGCTTGGTCACGCGGTCGGCCGTCAGCGCCCAGCCGGCGCTCGCGACCACCGGGTCCGGGTCGGCGAACCAGGCCTGGCGCAGCTCCTCGGCGTGCGGGCTCTTCTTCACCACGTAGTTGACGAGCCAGTCGTGCACCTTGGGCCGGCGGGCCTCGCGCATCATGGCGTCCAGCTCGTCGCGCTCGAACGCCTTCGGGCGGCAGATCAGGAGGGCCAGCAGCCTCGCCGCGGTGTCGCCGGTCTTCCAGAGCTGGTACGAGAGTTCCTGCTGGGTCTTCAGCCGCTTGGCGAGCGCGCGCAGCTTGCCGAGGTTCACTCCGTGGTCGTCGCCGTGCCGCTCGTTGATCGCGCGTACCTTCGGGTCTTCGAGTGCGGCCAGTTCGGCCAGCACTTCGGTCACCGTCACCTCGGCCTCCCGTGTCATTCAGCTACCGCTTATATAAGCCCAGCCTAAGACACGTGGCCGGGAGCGGGGAACGCTCCCGGCCGTATTCACGAGCTAGGCCCGCATGAGGATGTAGTTGCCCGTGCCCTTGTAGACACGCGAGGCGCAGAAGTAGTCCGGCCCGCCGGCCTTGGCGTCGGCGAGGCACTGCTGCCCGCCTTGGACGGTGTACGGGTAGTACTTGATGGGCGTTATCGCCATGGCAGGCGCCGGAGCGAGGACGAGGGCCAGGGACGTGGCGGCGACGGCGGTCGACAGTCCCAGCGAGATGCGCCTCACAGCAATCTTCATGCGGCCGATCCTTTCGAGTGCCTCGCGTGAAGCAGAGATCTCGTTCACGCATTTTCGGCCGAGCCTAGGGATGACGTGCCTGTTTTCCGTCTGTTTTGCGCACGAGTCAGAGCCCTGACCCGTCCCGGTCCGGGCGATGTCATGATCTTTCCGACCTGTCCGCCCTACACTCGTGCGGAAGTCAGGAGGTGAGAGAGCCGCTGATGGGGGACGCTACCGCGCCGGCGCTGCGGTTCCGCCTTCTCGGCCCTGTCCAGCTGGAGGCGGAGGACGAGCGGGTCACCTTCTCCGGCAAGCAGGGCGCCCTGCTCGCGGCCCTGCTGCTGCACGCCGGCCGGGTGGTCTCGACACAGCGGCTGGCGGAGGCGATCTGGGGCGACCCGTTGCCCAGCGGCTCCGCCTCCAGGGTCAGGATGCTCGTCTCCGAGGTGCGCCGGGCCTGCGCCGCACTGGGCGCCGACGTCATCGAGACCCAGCGGCCGGGCTACGTCCTGAAGCTCGGCGCCGCCCGGCTCGACGTCGCCTGCTTCCAGTCCCAGGTGTCGCTGGCCCGCGAGGCGGGCCACACAGAGGAGGCGCTCGCCCGCTATGACGAGGCGCTGAGCTGGTGGCAGGGAGCGCCGCTCGCCGGGGTCACCGGCTCGTTCGCCGAGGCGCAGGCCGACTGGCTGGACGGGCTGAGGCTCGACGCGCTGGAGGAACGGCTGGGCGTGCTGCTGTCCCTGGGCAGGAGCACCGAGGTCGTCACGGAGGCCCGCGCACTGACCCGCGAGGCCCCGTTCCGGGAACGCCTCCACGGCCGGCTCATGAGGGCGCTGTACGGGAGCGGACGGCGCAGCGAGGCCCTGGAGGTGTACCGGCGGTTCCGTGACCGGCTGGTGGACGAGCTGGGCCTGGAGCCCACCAGCGAGCTCCAGCGACTGCAGCAGTGGATCATCAAGGCCGAGGCGTCCCCCCAGCGCCCCGAGACGTACCTGCCCGTGCCCAGCCAGCTCCCCGCCGCGCCCGCCTCGTTCACCAACAGGAACGCCGAGCTGCGCGAGCTGGACCGGCAACTCGGCGGGGACGGCGTCGGCATCGCCGTGATCAGCGGGCCGGGCGGCATCGGCAAGACCTGGCTCGCCCTCCACTGGGCCCACACCCGCCGCGACCGCTACCCCGACGGTCAGCTGTACGTGAACCTCCGCGGCTTCGACGACCCGGAGGAACCGGTGCCGCCGGGCACCGCGCTCCGCCACTTCCTGGGAGCCCTGGGCGTGCCGCCGACGGTCGTCCCCGAGGAGCAGGAGGCGCAGGCCGCGCTGTACCGGTCCGTGCTGGCGGACCGCCGGTTGCTCGTCGTCCTGGACAACGCCAGGGACAGCGCCCAGGTGACGCCGCTCATCCCCGGCCGCCCGGGCTGCACGGTGCTGGTGACCAGCCGCAACCGGCTCGTGAGCCTGCACGCCACCCACTCCGCCCGGCTGCTGGAGGTCGGCGCCTTCTCCGACGAGGAGGCCCGCCGCATGCTGTCCCACCATGTCGGCCCGGAGACGCTGGCCGCCGATCCGGCCTCCGTCGCCGTACTGCTGGAGCACAGCCACGGCCTGCCCCTCGCGCTGGCGGTGCTGGCCGCCCGCGCCAGCGCGCACGCGGACTTCCCGCTGGCCGTCCTCGCGCAGGAGCTGCGCGACCCGGCCACCCGGCTCGACGCCCTGCAGACCGGCGATCCGGGCGCGGGCCTGCGCGCCGTGTTCGACTCCTCGTACGCGGCGCTGGACGAAGCCGCCGGACGCCTCTTCCTCCTGCTCGGCACGGCCCCGGGACCCGAGATCGGCCTGCCCGCCGCGGCGGCGCTCGCCGGGCTACCGCCCGCCGAGACCCGCGCCCTGATCGGCGTGCTGGAGACGGCCAACCTGGTCCGGCAGCTCTCTCCCGGCCGCTACTGGACGCACGACCTGGTCCGGCTCTACGCCGCCGAACGCGCCGAGGCCGACCTGCCCGGGGAGACGCGCCGGCAGGCCCTCGTCCGCCTGCTCGAAACGTACACAGCGCTGGCTTTCACCGCGGACCGCGCGCTCTTCCCGCACCGCCCCGGGATCCCCGCCCCTCCCCGGCACAGGGAGATCCCGGGCTTCGCGGACGCCTCCGCCGCGCTGGCCTGGTTCGAGACCGAGCTGCCGTGTCTGCTCGCCGCCCAGCATCTGGCCGCCGAGCTGGGCTTGGACGCGGTGGCCTGGCAGCTCGCCTGGGGCCTGAACACCTTCCTGGTGCGTCGTTCGTACACCCGGGAACGGCTCGCCTGCTGGAAGATCGCGATGGCGGCGGCGGACCGGCTGGACGACCCGCACACCTCCGCCGTCGTCCACTGGCACACCGGCTACGCCCACGCGGCAGCCGGCCACCTGGACGAGGCGACCACCCACCTCGACCGGGCGCTGGAGCTCTTCGAGAAGGAGCAGGACCGGTCCCGGCTGGCCCAGGTCCACCACACGATCGGCTGGGTGTGGAGCGTCCGCGGACAGCCGCGGCGCGGGCTCTGCCACGCGCGGACGGCGCTGCGCCTCCAGCGCGAGGCGGGCGACACCGTCTGGGAGGCCAACGCCCTCAGCGCCGTCGGCTGGATCCGCCTGCAACTCGGCGAGTACGAGGCGGCGCGCGAGGCCTGCGAGCAGGCCCTCACGCTGTTCCGCCGCCACCACGACTGCGCCGGCGAGGCCGCCACCCTCGACAGCCTCGGCAAGCTCGCCTTCCTCCAGGGCGCGTACGAACGAGCTCTGGAGTACTACGGCCACTGCCTCGACCTGCGCAAGGGCACCGGCAACGCCTTCCAGAGCGCCGACACCCTGGTGGCCCTGGGCGACGCCCACCACGCCCTCGGCAACACCGCCGAGGCGAGGACCGCGTGGCAGGACGCGCTGGCCCTCTACGACTCCCAGCACCGCCGGGCCGAGGCCGGGCAGGTGCGGGAGAAGCTCTCACACGGTTAGCTTTCGAGCAGCTTGAGCCCGGCCACTCCGAGGAGGATCAGGGTGAGGCAGGTCAGCCGGGGCACGGACGCGCTCTCGCCGAGGGCGAGGATGCCGACGAGCGCGACGCCGAGGGTTCCCAGCCCCACCCACACGGCGTACGCGGTGCCCAGCGGGAGGGCTCGCAGGGCGAAGGTGAGCAGGACGAAGCTGAGCACCGCGGCGGTTATGCCGAGCGCCGCGGGGCCGGGCCGGGTGAATCCCTCCGACCGGTCGAGCGCCACCGCCCACACGATCTCCAGCAGGGCGGCGCAGACCAGCAGCAGCCAGGCCATCGCGGTCAGGCCGTCGTGCCGGCGTCCACGGTGATGGACGTCCCGGTGATGTTGCGCGCCCCCGGCCCCGCCAGATGCGCCACGGTGGCGGCGATGTCGTCGGGGTCGCAGTAGCGGTCCAGCGCGGTGTGGGCGCGTTCGGCCGCGGCGTCCGGCCCGTCGGCCGGGTTCATCTCGGTGTCGGTCGAGCCGGGATGGACGAGGTTGGCGGTGATGCCGCGGGGGCCGAGGTCGCGGGCCAGCCCCTTGGTGAGCCCGATGAGCGCGGACTTGCTCGTCGAATAGAGCGTCCAGCCCGGTGAGGTCACCCGCTCGGCCAGGCTGCTGCCGATGTTGACGATGCGCCCGCCCTCCGTCAGGTGCCGGGCGGCGGCCTGGGCGAGCACGAACGACGCCCGGGTGTGGATGGCGAGCGTCCTGTCCACGTCCGCCAGGGTGACGTCCTCGAGCGGCCCGTAGGGGGCGATGCCCGCGTTGTTGACCAGGATGTCCAGCCTTCCGAGCGTGGAGACGGTGAGTTCCACCGCCTGGGTCAGCGCCGCGGCGTCGGTTGCCTCCGCCGGGATGGCGAGCCCGCGAGCGCCCGCCGCCTTGATCTCCGCCACCACGGCGTTCGCCCGCTCGGCGGCCCGGTGGTAGGTGATCGCGACGTCCGCGCCTTCGGCCGCCAGCCGGCGTGCGATCGCCGCGCCGATGCCGCGGCTGCCTCCGGTGACGAGCGCCACCTGTCCGTCGAGCATGATGTCCGCCTTCACTATCCGGAATCTGTTCCGGTTATGAGTAAAACGGAACCGATTCCGGATAGCAAGCTGGATAAGGTGAAGGCCGTGAGCCAGAGCCCCTCGGCCCGTCGGGGTGACGAGCGTGCGGACGCCGCACGCAACCGGGCGAAGATCCTCGCCGCCGCGGAGGAGATCGTGGCCACCCACGGCGTGGAGGCGCTGTCCATGGCCGACGTGGCAGCCGCGGCGGGCGTCGGCGTCGGCACGCTCTACCGCCGCTTCGGCGACCGGTCAGGCCTCGCCCACGCGCTCATCGACCGGCGCGAACGGGAGTTCCAGGCGGCATACCTGAGCGGGCCGCCACCGCTCGGCCCCGGCGCGCCCGCCGCCGAACGGATCCGCGCCTTCCTGCACGCGCTCGCCGCACGGACCGTGGACCAGCTCGACCTGCTGCTCGTGGCGGAGACCGCCGGGCCGTTCGCCCGCTTCGGCGGGGCCTACCACGCCTACCACCGCCACCTGGCCATCCTGATCGCCGAGGTCAAGCCGGGCCGCGACACGTCCTACCTGGCCGACGCCCTGCTCGCCCCGCTGGCCGCGAACCTGCTGTCCTACCGGATGGGCGAGGAGCGGGGTCTCACCCTGGAAGCCGTCCTGACAGGGCTCGACGACCTCCTGGCCGGGCTCGCGGGGTGACGCGACAGCGGTGAGGTCACCATCGCTCCTGGAGCCGGCGGAGTGCAGCCCGGGCGAGGGCCGGCATCCGGTCCAGCAGGCGGCGGTCCACCGACGGTCCGGCCCGCACGGCTGTTCTCGCCAGCAAACCGGCGTGCAGCACCAGCAGGTCGTCGACCTGGCCGGGGGCGAGACGGCGGATGAGCGGGTGGGAGTCGGCGAGCGGCTCCGTGAGTCACAGGGGGCCTGACACCGAGGTGGGGGCCGCCGGACAGAGCGGGGACCGGGAGACTTTCTCGTTCAGTTCAGCGGCTGACGGCTCTTCTATACAGGCGGGTGGCCAGCGGGACGAAGACCGCCAGGAGCAGGAGCGACCAGAGGAGCGATACCGGGACCGCGTGGCGGAGTGGCCAGGCGGTGGGCGGGGGCATGGCGGCGCTGGTGTTGCCGAAGAGGTCGCGGGAGGCCTGGACGAGGGTGGAGACCGGGTTCCATTCGGCGATCGGCTTCAGCGGGGCGGGCAGCCGGGCGGGGTCGACGAACGCGTTGGACAGGAAGACCAGCGGGAACGTCATGATCGTGGCCACGTTGTTGAAGGACTCGGGCGTACGGAGGGAAAGCGCGACGGCCGCCGTCACCCAGGAGAAGGCGTACGCGAACAGCAGCAGCATGACGAACCCGAGGGCCGCCTCCCACGGCGGCGTGTGGATGCGCCAGCCGACGAGCAGCCCGACCAGCGTCATGGTGACGATGCTGGTGACGTTCATGATGACGTCGGCGACGGTCTGGCCGGTGAGCACGGCCGAGGGTGACATCGGCAGGGTGCGGAAGCGGTCGAAGATGCCTTTCTGCAGGTCCTGGGTCAGGGTGTAGCCGGTGATCTGGCCGCTGGAGACGATCGTCATGACGAAGACGCCGGGGAGCAGATACTCGGCGTACGACATGCCGGGCAGGCTGATCATGCTGCCGAACACGTACGTGAACAGCAGCACGAGCACGATGGGAAGCATGACGACGCCGCCCAGCAGGTCGGGCGCCCGCCGGATCTTGAGGGCGTTGCGCCTGGCGATGGTGAGGCCGTCGGCTAAGGGCAGGGCGGTCATGATGCGGGCTCCTTGGCGGTGAGGGCGAGGAACACGTCGTCCAGGGTCGGCCGGCGCAGCCCCGCGTCGCGGACGGTGATCTGTTCGGCGGCCAGCCGGACGAGCGCCTCGGTCAGCGCGGACGCGCCGCCCGCGACCGGGATGGTCAGCCGCAGGGCGTCGCGCCGAGGCTCGCCGGTGGACAGCGGGGCCAGCACCCGGACGGCGGAGGCCAGGTCCTCCGCGCTGGTCACCGACAGCTCGATCCGGTCGCCGCCGACCTGGCTCTTCAGCTCGTCGGCGGTGCCGAGCGCGATCACGCGGCCGTGGTCGACCACCGCGATGCGGTCGGCCAGCCGGTCGGCCTCCTCCAGGTACTGGGTGGTGAGCAGCACGGTCGTGCCCGTCCCGACGAGTTCGGCGATGACGTCCCACAGGCCCGCCCTGGCGCGCGGGTCGAGGCCGGTGGTGGGTTCGTCGAGGAACAGCACCGGCGGGGCCGCGACCAGCGCGCCGGCCAGGTCGAGCCGTCTCCGCATGCCTCCCGAGTACCCCTGCGCCGGGCGGCCGGCGGCGTCCGTCAGGCCGAAGCGTTCCAGCAGTTCGCGGGCGCGTGCCCGGCTGCGCCCGGCGCCCAGGTGGTGGAGGCGGCCGATCATCTCCAGGTTCTCCAGGCCGGTGAGGTGGTCGTCGACGGCGGCGTACTGGCCGGAGACGCCGATCCGGGCGCGTAACCGGGCTGCGTCGCGGACGACGTCGAGCCCGGCCACGGTGGCGCGCCCGGCGTCCGGTGTCAGCAGGGTGGTCAGGATCCGCACGGTGGTGGTCTTGCCCGCGCCGTTCGGGCCGAGCAGCCCGAGCACCGTGCCCTCCGGGACGGCCAGGTCCATCCCGTCGAGGGCGACGACCTCCCCGTACGTCTTGACCAGGCCCTCGGCCACGATCGCGTCAGGCATGAATCTCTCCTCGCTGTGAACGGTGTACGCCGATGTCGCCGTACTGGGTGTGCGCCCGCACCTTGACCACGTCGGCGGACGGGCCGGGGCCGTCGGCGGAGTCGAGGCCGACGTCCACGGATCCGTACTTCGAGCTCAGGTCCAGCCAGGCGGCGCTGCCGTCGCGGATGCCGAGCTCCAGCCCGCCGCCGGTGGTCTCCAAGACGACCGCGCCGCGGACCGCCTCGCCGATCCGTACGTTCCCGTACGCCGTCTTGGCGGCCACCCCGGCCAGCGCGCGGTCGACGGTGGCGTCGCCGTAGGCCATGTTCAGCCGCAGCTCGCCGGTGACCTCGCGGAGGTGGATCTCGCCGTGCGAGTTCCTGACCACCGCCGTGCCGTCGATCTCGCCGACGCGGATGTCGCCGTGACTCGTGGTGATCTCGGCGTGCCCGGCCGCGCGGCTGACCGAGATGTCGCCGTACGTGGTCTTCAGGCGGATTCGGCCGGCCTGTTCGAGCCGGATGTCGCCGTACGAGGTGGCGTACGTGACCTCGCCGAGCGGTCCTTCACAGCGCAGGCCCGCCGCCCGCTTGACGTCGAGGCGGGAGCCCGCGGGCAGGCCGATGGTCAGCTCGACCGAGCCGCCCTGGCCGAGCAGCAGCGTGCGGGCCCAGTCGGCGGGCGACTCCACGAGCCTGCCGAGCGACAGGTCCAGGCCGGACTCCTGGTCGTCGCGGACCAGGAGCCTGCCGTCGCCGTGCTCGATCCCGGCCCGCTGGGCGGCCCGCACGTCGGCCTCGTTCCGCTCGTCGCTCGGGCGCACCTCGACCACCGTGTCGGCGCGGTCTGCGGCGGTGATTCTCACGGTGGCGACCGCCATGTCGATGACGGCCACGATCGGCTCGGGGGTGTGGAAAGCGGGCATCGTGGTCCCCTCTACGTGGATGGTCATCAGCGCACCCAGCCGCTGTAGCGGTTGCCGGACCGGCGGCGGGCCGGCTCGCCGGGGTCGAGCGCGGCCGAGACGGCGCGGACCAGCCAGGCGTTGACCGACAGCCCGTCGCGGGCGGCGGCCTCCTCGATGCGCGGCTTGAGGTGCTCGGGAACGCGGAGCGAGATCCGGGCCGTGCCGCCCTCGTCGGGGTCCGGCGGCGGTGGCGGGGCGGGCCTGGTCTCGTCCTCGTACGACGGCTCGACCGGCGGCGGCGTCACCACGAAGCCGGGGTCGCGGCCCCGCAGGCGCACCTCGACGGAGCCCGGCGCGAGGTCGCGGGTGATCTCGTCGGCGGCGGCGGACAGGGCTTCCAGCAGGGCGAGCCGGGCGGCGGAGTCGAGCGTGGCGGCGAGACGTTCGCCTACCGCGCGCGCTTCCTCGCCGCCCGCCGCTGCGGCGACCGCCAGCTCGCGGCGGAGGTGATCGACATAGGGCGCGAGATCCATGACGCCACTGTGACGCCATTCAGGCGTCATGACAACCCCTTGTGGCGTCAATGTGGCGCGGAGGGCAGGGAATCCACCCAGTTCCTCCTCGTCCCGCTCGCGCTGTTGATCGGGATCGTGCTCCTCCGGCGGATGCGGAACCGTCCGCCCGGCTACGTTCTGGGGGCGGTGACGGCCGCGTTCGGCGTGCTCGTCGCGAGCCAGGGCTGGGCGACGATGGCCTGGACCGAAACGAGACCCATCGGGATCGGCGATCCCGACGGTGAGCTCGTCCTGGCGATGATCGCCTCCTTGTCCGGCATGGCCACGATCGGGGTCGGCGTCTCCATCGCCGCGTTGCGGTGGGCCGGCTACGGGCGGGGAGGTCAGTCCCAGCGGAAGAACACCGCGGCGACGGCGAGGTTGATCAGGCGGCCAGGCGGCTTCCGGCATACTCGCGACATACCGCCGATCTCTAAGGTCCTGTGCCCAAACGGACGACCGGCGAGACGGGCGGATGAATGAGCGGAATTGACCGTAGACGGTTGCTGGGTGTGGTGGGCGCGTCCGCCGCGGCCGGGCTGGTGCCGGGGCTGGCCGGGCCGGCCCACGCCGCCGCGGCGACCATCGTGGTGGACGCGTCCAAGCGCCAGGGCACGTTCTTCAACCCCGGCTGGTACGTCAACCACACCCATCCGAACTGGTACTTCTCCAAGGGCCTGCTGCCCGCCTCGACGCTCCGGCAGCTCCGGGAGGACTTCAACGTCCGATGGGCGAGAGTGGTCGTCAGGGCCGAGAACTTCTTCGACCCGGACACCGGCGCGTACGACTTCGCGCGCAACTACCCGTACATCGACCAGGCCGCGTCGTACGCCAACCGGCTGCTGCTGAACTTCGTCTCCTCGACGAGCATGCGCAAGACCCCGCAGCTGTGGGAGAAGCTCATGTACGACACGCTCCTCGACCACAAGGCCCGCTATCCGAAGATCGACTCCGTGATGCCGTGGATCGAGCCCAACCTCGGCATCGTCGGCGGCCACCCCGACAAGACGGCCATGACGCCGAAGGAGTTCTATCCCTTCTACGCCGCCGGATACCGCGCCGTGCAGGCGGTCAACGACAGGATGAAGCCCGCCGTGCCGCTGACCTACGGCGGGCCCACCACCTCGAACCTGCCGGAGGCCTGGCTGGCGGAGTTCCTCAAGCTGTACGCGGCCGACACCGACGCCAGGAAGCGGCTGGACTTCCTGTCGGTGCAGCTCTACCACAAGAACCGGGACAATCCGCGGCAGGCGCTGACCCACCGGACCACCCTGCGGACCCTGCTGCGCGAGGCGGGGCTGAACCAGTATCTGCCCCCGTACGTCACCGAGTACGGCATCTACGGCGGCGCGGAGACCGGCGAGACCGGGGGACGCACGCCCGCGCAGGACCTCGCGCACGACCAGCTCGTGCAGGCCTGCGGCGTCGCCGCGCTCGGCCGCTACTACATCGAGAGCGGCATGAACCGGCCTTTCCACTGGGTCGTGCACCACGGCGAGAACCTGCGCAAGGACATGTTCGTCGAGGGCAAGGACGGCGTCCGCCTGCCGTTCGGGCACGTCGTCGTCATGCAGGGCATGCTGAAGGACGCCTACGACAACGGCGAGCGGGTCGCCACCACGATCACCCCCGACGGCTCGGCCACGAACGGCCTGGGCATCGGCGCGATCGCGCACGTCGACTCCGGCCAGCTCACGCTCATGTACTGGAACTACCAGGCGGAACTCGGCACCAGGACGTACGACGCGAAGCTGGTGATCCGCAACCTGCCCAGGAGCCTGTTCAGCACGAGCCGGATCCGGGTGGAGAGCTGGCTGGTCGACGCGACCAACAACAACTACAACTACAACGGCACCACCGAGTTCGCCCGTAATGCCATCTTCCGGATGGATCGCCCTGCGGAGTTCAAGCGGATGCTTCCCCTCACCAAGAACGCGATCGGGCTTCTCCGCATCACCCCGGCCACCTGACCCGGCTAGTCCCAGCGGAAGAACACCGCGGCGACGACCGTGCCGAGCACCGTGCTGACGGCGAGGCTGATCAGGTGGGTGGCCTCGACGGCCGTCCCGAGCCAGGCGGCCGACAGGGCCTGGACGGAGGCGCCGAACGGGAGCCACTGCCCGACCGTGGCGATGACCGGGGGCAGGTTGTGCAGGCCGCCGAACATGCCGCCGGTGGCTCCGATCAGGAAGAAGGCGGTCAGGCCGATCGCGACGGCCGAGTTCGGGGTGGGCGCGAGGGCCGCGACGATCAGGCCGACCGCGTACATGGCGGCGACCGCCAGCGCCAGCACGCCGAGCGTCACGCCCACCCGGGCCGGCGGGTTGGCCCCGAAGAGCGCCACGGCCAGGACCCAGGCCGCCGCGACGCCCACGGCGATCTGCGCGATCCCCACGGCGGCCTGGGCGACCAGCACCATCAGCGGCGAGGCGGGCGTCACGCCGAGCCGCCGCAGAATGCCCGCCCGCCGGTAGTAGGCCAGGAAGCTCGGCATGTTCACGATCCCGGTGGTGGCCACCACCAGCGTGAACACCAGCGGCAGCACGAACACGTCCAGCGCCGTCCGGCCGTTCCCGACGACCTGCGTGCCCGCCGACGAGGCGTTCATCACCAGGATCAGCATCGGCAGTCCGACCGGCACGACCAGCCCGGCGGTGTCGCGGACGACCATCTTGAGCTCGCAGATCAGCATCTGCCCGAAGGCCCGCGGGCCGGGGCGGTACACGGTGGTCATGAGTTCTCCGGTTCCGGCCGGTGTCCGGTGAGCGCGACGAACGCGTCCTCCAGCCCGGCCTGTTCGCTGCGGGTCTCGGTGGCGACGACGCCGGCCCGTACGAGAGCGACGCTGACGGCCTGGAGCAGTTCCCCGTGGCCCTCGACGGCGACGAGGTCGCCGTCCGCCCGCACGCGCTCGACCTCGTCCAGCCCCTCC
Source organism: Nonomuraea sp. NPDC049649 (assembly GCF_040675175.1). Classification (NCBI taxonomy): domain Bacteria; kingdom Bacillati; phylum Actinomycetota; class Actinomycetes; order Streptosporangiales; family Streptosporangiaceae; genus Nonomuraea; species Nonomuraea sp. NPDC049649. The sequence continues at coordinate 47,259 of NZ_JBFAOH010000034.1, read as the reverse complement.
AGCAGCCCGTCCGGTACGGGAGAGGCCGCGCGGAACGTCACCCGCTGGGCGAACCCGGCCCGCTTGACCAGCCCCGCGGGGGTGTCGAGGGCCACGATCCGCCCGGCGTCGAGCAGCGCCACCCGGTCGCAGAGCCGCTCGACCTCTTCCATCGCGTGGCTGACGAGCAGGATCGTCACGCCGGAGTCGCGCAGCCCCTCGACGGTGGCCCACATGTGGCGGCGCGCCTCCGGGTCGAGCCCGGTGGTCAGCTCGTCGAGGATCACCACCCGGGGCCGTCCGACGAGGGCCAGCGCGATCGACAGGCGCTGCTGCTGGCCGCCGGACAGGTTCTCGAAGCGGGTCCGGGCGGAGCCGGTCAGGCCGACCGACTCGATCAGCTCGTCCGCCGGGACGGGGCCGGGGTAGAAGGACGCGTACAGGCGGACCAGCTCGGTGACGGTGAGCGCCGAGTGCAGGGTGGCGTCCTGCAACTGGACGCCGAGGACCTGGCGCAGCCTGGCCCGGTCGCGCCGGACGTCCAGGCCGAGCACGCGGGCGGTGCCGCGGTCGGGCCGCCGGAGCCCGGCGATCAGCTCGACGGTGGTCGTCTTGCCCGCGCCGTTGCGGCCGAGCACGCCGAAGATCTCGCCGGGGTCGACCGTCAGGCTGATGTCCTCGACGGCGACCGTGGTCCGGTAGCGCTTGTGCAGTCGTTCCGCGTGGACCGCGGGAGGTGATGGCATGCCTGTGACGCTAGAAAGCGACGGGGGCGCGGCGCCTGTGCCGATGGTCAGCGAAGACACCCATGACTTTCGGCACCCGAGCCTGCCCGGATACGTCGTTAGAGTGGCGGTATGCGGCGGATCGACCCGGAGACCTGGTCGGGTCTGGCCATGCTGCTGGTCTGCGTGGCGGTGGGGACCCCGACGCTGCTCGGCGCGACCGAGACCCGGGTGCCGCTGCCCGTGTGGAGCGTCCTGTTCGCGGGCCTGCTGGTCGCCTGCCTGGCCGCCGTGCTCTGGGCGGACCGGCGGCCGAAGGCGGCGTGGGCCTGCTACGCCGCGGCGGTCGTGCTGGGCTGGCTGACGGTCCTGACCGCGCCGGGGGCGGGCTGGCTGCCGATCCTGCTGGTCTTCACCTCGACCCTGAGCGCCTACGTCGCGCCCCGGTGGACGGGCCCGGTGGTGATCGCGCTCAACACGGCCGTCGTCGCCGCGACCGCGGGCCTCGGCGGCGCCACCCTCGCCGCGGCCGGTCTCGGCGCGCTGCTGTACCTGCTGATCCAGGCGGCGGCGCTGCTCAGCTCGCTGGCCATGATCCGGGAGCAGCGCCTCCGCCGCGAGCTGGCCGAGGCGCACGTGGAGCTGCGAGCCGCGAGCGTCATCCTGGCCGACTCCGCCCGCGCGCACGAACGCCTGCGCATCGCCCGCGAACTGCACGACCTCATCGGCCACCGGCTCACCGCCCTCACCCTGGAGCTGGAGGTGGCCAAGCACCGCGACGGCCAGGCCGCCCGTACTCATGTCGAACGCGCCGACGGGGTGGCGCGCGACCTGCTGCGCGACGTGCGCACCACCGTCGGCCAGCTCCGCGCCGACGCGCCTGACCTGCGGGCCTCCCTGAGCGCGGTGGTACGGGACATCCCCGGCCTCGACGTCAGCCTGAGCATCGGCGACGACGTACGACCCTGCGAAGAGGTGACCATGACCCTGATCCGCGCCGTACAGGAGATCGTCACCAACACCATCAGGCACGCCGGCGCGACCTCGCTGCGGATCAGCATCGAGAACACGCCCGGCCAGGGCGTCACGCTCACCTCCGCGGACGACGGGCGCGGCAGCCCGCGGCTGACGCTCGGCAACGGCCTGCGCGGCCTGCTCGAACGCGTCGAGGCGATCGGCGGCGACGTGCGGTTCGACGGCAGCGACGGGTTCCGCGTGACGGCGACGGTGCCCGCCAGATGATCCGGGTGATCGTGGTCGACGACCAGACGCTGGTCAGGCAGGGCATCCGCAGCCTGCTCGACCTGACCGACGACATCGAGGTGGTGGGGGAGGCCGACGACGGCATGGCGGCGCTGGCCGCGATCGAGGAGCACGACCCCGACGTCGTCTTGCTCGACCTGCGCATGCCCCGCCACGACGGCCTCTGGACGCTGGAGGCGCTGCGCGAACGGGACGGGGAGCCGCCGGCGGTGCTCGTGCTGACCACGTTCGACAGCGACACCCTCGTCCTGGACGCGATGCGCGCGGGCGCGGGCGGCTACCTGCTGAAGGACGTCACGCTGGAACGGCTGACCAAGGCCATCCGCGTGCTCGCGGGCGGCGGGACGCTCATCTCGCCGTCGATCACCGACCGGCTGCTGCGCGCGGTCCACCGCCGCCGGCCTCCCGGGGAGCCCGACCTGCCGGTGATCCAGCAGCTCACCGAGCGCGAACTGGAGGTGCTCCGGCTGGTCGCGGAGGGCTACAGCAACCGCGAGATCGCGCAGGCGCTGTTCCTGGCGGAGGGCACGGTCAAGAACCACGTCTCGACCGTGCTGCTCAAGCTCGGGGCGCGCGACCGTACGAACGCGGTGCTGCGCGCCCTGCACGCCCACGTCCTCGACTGACGCGTCAGCCGGGAAGGTGGGGGTTCCAGCCGGGGCCGATCCGGATGGCGGGGGTGAACTTGTTGCCGCCCTTGCCGTTCCAGACGTGGAGCTCGCCGTTCTTGTTGATGGCGGCGATGTCGGCCTTGCCGTCCTTGTTCACGTCACCCACGGACATGAGGGTCCTGGCGTACTCGGTCCAGCCCGGGCCGGTCTCTATGGCGGGGGCGAACTTGTTGTTGCCTTTGCCGTTCCAGATGTGGAGTTTGCCGGCGTTGACGGCGGCGAGGTCGGCGATGCCGTCGCCGTTGAAGTCGCCGCCGATCGGCCGGCTGTAGTTGCTCCAGCCCGAGCCGATCCGGATGGCGGGGGTGAACTTGTTGCCGCCCTTGCCGTTCCAGACGTAGAGGACGCCGTCACCGACGGCGGCGATGTCGGTGTGACCGTCGCCGTTCACGTCGCCCAGAGAGGCGAGGGTCGAGGCGTACTTTGTCCAGCCCGGCCCGGTCACGATGGGGGAGGTGAACTTGTTGTTGCCTTTGCCGTTCCAGATGTGGAGTTTGCCGGCGTTGACGGCGGCGAGGTCGGCGATGCCGTCGCCGTTGAAGTCGCCGCCGATCGGCCGGCTGTAGGTGGCCCAGCCCGAGCCGATCCGGATGGCGGGGGTGAACTTGTTGCCGCCCTTGCCGTTCCAGATGTACAGAGTGCCGGTGCCGGTGGCGAAGAGGTCGCCGATGCCGTCGCGGTTGAAGTCGGCCCCGGACCGGACCACCGGCTTCGGCGGTGTCTCGGGCTCGCTGCAGTTGTTGCTCTTGACGTTGCGCCACTCCTTGCCCGAGGCCGGGCCGTACGCCTTGCCGTCGAACTTGGCGGTGACCCGCTCGGAGTTCTTCGTGCCCCAGGAGGCGGAGCCGTCCTTGTTCTTGTCGTACCCCTGCTCGTAGTGCAGGTGCGGGCTGCCGTTGGAGGTCGGCCCGGTGTGCCCGACCCGTCCGATGGTCTGCCCGCGGGAGACCTTGGCGCCCACCTTGACCGAGCGGGACTTCAGGTGGATGTAGGTGGTGAAATGGCCGCCGCCGTGGTTGATCTGGATCACGTTGCCGGCATTGGAGTGGTAGAAGGACTTGTTCACCGTGCCGGAGGCGGGGGCCACCAGCGTCGCTCCCTCGGTCTGCGACTGGGGTTCCTTCACCATGTCCAGGGCAGGGCCGTGGGCCCAGGTGTTCAGCCGCCACTTCTGCCCGCAGGGGAAGGGGAGCTGGAAGTCCGGGGCTGCCGAGGCCGGAGCCGGAGTTATGGCCAGAGTGCCGAGGGCCATCGTGGCCACGACAGTAAGGCTGGACAGGCGTATGCCTTTGCGCATGTCATTCCTTCCGCGGGAAACGCCGTCAGGCGGCGTCGTTCGATGGCCGAATCCGAGACGTAACTGGATTTGTTGACTCGGAGTCGGTGCCCGCGGAAATCTACGCAGGAGCGGTATATCGCTGGTATGTCCGTCGGTTCGGCGCCCGTTTCTCAAGCTCGGGGTGCGTACGACCGATCAGAGCTTGATGCGGGCGGCGACCGGCAGGTGGTCGCTGCCGGTGGCGGGGAGGGTCCAGGTGGTGACCGGGGTGGCCGGGGAACCGGATGCGGACGGACGGCAGGTGGACCACGTACGCGGCCAGGTCGCCGTGGGGCGTCCGCTCGGTGGATCGCAGGCCGCGGTTCCAGTCTTCTCCGGCGCCGGTGGGTCTGAGGGGATGCCGGGACCAGAGATGACGCCGCCTGCGAACGGAGGCCTTCGTTCGCAGGCGGACGTGCGGGTGCGGTCAGCCGCAGTGCTGGAAGGGGCTGGTGTAGGAGCTGCTGCCGATGGAGCCGCCCCACTTGACGCAGGTGGCGGGGGCGGAGCGGCGCACCGGGCCGGCGTAGTAGCCGTAGCTGCCGGAGTCGGTCGTCCTGTTCGACCCCTGCGGTTCGAGGAAGGCCGACATCGCCGTCTTGGTGCCGACGTTCGACGTCTTCATGGTGACGACGCAGTTGTTGCGGTTGCCGCTGTTGTAGAGCAGGTAGACGCGGCCGCCGGTGAGGGGTTGCGAGTTGATGACGGAGTAGCCGCTGCCGCAGACCTCCGTGGGGGTGTACGGGTTGGCGCTGCCGCCGCCACAGGAGTTGGTGCTCGTGACGGCCTTCTTCTGGCCGAGGGAGATGGTGACGCCGTCGACGGTCGGGCTGGTGTCCATGGCGCCGCTGGAGGTGCGCTGCTCGTAGTGCAGGTGGGGAGCGGTGGAGCCGCCGGTCGAGCCGACGGTGCCGATGGCGGTGCCTTGGCTGACGCTCATGGAGGAGCCGGCCGCCCGCACCGTCGTGGCGAGGTGGGCGTAGCGGGTCCGGGTGCCGTCGCCGTGACGGATCTCGACCCACTTGCCGTAGCTGGTGCTGCCGGCGTTGTAGAAGTACGCGGTGCCGGCGGCGGTGGCGCGGACGGTTTCGCCGTTGATGGCGTCGCCGCCGTAGGTCTGCCAGTCGATGGAGCCGGACGGGTTGTGGCCGGGGCTCCAGTTGTTGGCGTAGAAGGTCTTTCCGCAGTTGAAGGGGCTCTTGTGGGATGCCAGCGCGGTGCTGCCGGCCGCTGCGGCCTGCGGGAACAGCGCGGGGGCGAGCGCTACTAAGAGGGCTACGACGATGGGGCGGGTGGGCTTTCCGGTGGGCATGAAACACCTCTCGGAAGTGGGTGGGGGGTCACCTCAGAACCACAAGTTGATCGTGAAGATAGCCTTGGAAAATGTTTTCTACAATCCCCTCTGACATGAAACTTTTCTGCTGTTGGGGTGAAGGTCGCGATAATTCGGACATAACGCCCGCCCTCGGGAGAGTGACGCGCCGGGCCGGGCGGGGACGCAGAATGACGTCATGAAGGCGATCGTGCAGGACGCGTACGGCTCACCCAGCCGCCTGCGATTACGCGACATCGAACTGCCGGCGGTCCAGGACGACGAGGTGCTGGTCCGCGTCCGCGCGGCCTCCGTGCACCCCGACGTGTGGCACGTCGTGACCGGCCGGCCGTACGTGCTCCGGATCATGGGCGCGGGGCTGCGCCGGCCCAAGAACCCCGTCCCGGGCACCGACATGGCCGGCGTGGTCGAGTCGGCGGGCCCACACGCGACCAGGTTCCGGCCGGGCGACGAGGTGTTCGGCGAGACCCTCCGCAGCATGCAGTGGAAGAACGGCGGCGCCTACGCCGAATACGTCGCCGTACACCAAGACAACCTGGCGCCGAAACCCGCGAACGTGAGCTTCGAGCAGGCCGCCTGCGTGCCCACCGCCGGGCTCATCACGCTGCTCAACCTGCCGCCGGGCCCGCTGGGGAACGTGCTGGTCAACGGCGCCGCGGGCGGCGTGGGCGGGTGCGCGCTGCAGATCGCCAAGGCGCGCGGGGCGACGGTGACGGGGGTCGAGCACACCGCCAAACTCGACCTGGTCAGGAAGCTCGGCGCCGACTACGTGATCGACTACACCCAGGAGGACTTCACCCGCCGCGGCGAACGCTACGACCTGATCTTCGACGTCCCGGGCAACCGACCGTTCGCGGAGTGCAGGCGCGCGCTCGCCCCCGGCGGCACGTACATCCTCATCGGGCACGACCACTACGGCGCGGAGGGCCGCCGGGTGCTCGGCAGCCTGCCGCGGTTCGTGGGGCTGATGACCCAGTCGATGTTCCGGCCGGAGCTGCCGAAACCGACCAGGCCCGTGCCTGACCGCAAGGAGTCGATGGCGGTGCTCGCGGAGCTGCTGGAGTCCGGCGCGCTCACCCCGATCGTCGACCGCGCGTTCCCGCTGGCCGAAACCGCCGACGCCCTCCGCTACCTGACCGAGGGCACGGCCCGGGGCCGGATCGTGGTCACCCCCTGAACCCGGGAGCGCGGAGTGGCCCCGAGACCGCTGACACCCTCCGGCGCCTGGCCGAGGGGCACCGCTCGCCTCACCTCCTGACGCGGAAGGGTGTGGGGCGGCTTGGCCCAGGGCCGGATCGTGACGGGGGTGGCGGGGCGGCTTGATTGAGGGCCCCGCTCGGGGCCGGATCGTCGTCGTTGCTTGGCGCGGGTAGCGTGGGGCGGCATGCGGCTTCATGTGGGATGCGCGATGTGGACGCACGGGCCGTGGCAGGGACGGCTGCTGCCGCACCCGCTCCCGCCGGCCGAACGGCTGCGGGCCTACGCCACCTGGTGCAACGCGGTCGAGGGCAACACGACGTTCTACGCCACCCCGGCCCGGAGCACGGTGGAGACGTGGGCGGCCCAGACCGAACCCGGCTTCCGGCTGCCGGTCAAGCTGCCCAGGACGATCACGCACGAGCGGCGGCTCGCGGCGGCCGACGAGCCGCTGCGGGAGTTTTTGTACGCGATCGAGCCGCTGGGTCCGAGGGCGGACGCGCTCTGGATCCAGTTGCCCGGCTCCTTCGGCCCGAACGACCTGGGGGCGCTGGCCGTGTTCCTGCACCGGCTGCCCCGCGACTACCGGTACGCGGTGGAGGTCCGGCACCAGGCGTTCTTCGAGGACGCGCGGGCCGTCCGGTCGCTGGAGGGCGTGCTGGGGCGGGCCGGGGCCGAGTGGGTGCCGTTCGACACGGTCACGCTCTTCGAGAGCCCGCCGACGACCGACGCCGAACGGGACGCGTGGGTGAAGAAACCGCGGATGCCGCGCCGCTCGGCGGCGCTCACCGAACGGCCGATCGTCCGCTATCTGGGCCGCGACGACGTCGATCGTACGGTCGAGGGGTGGGCTCACTGGGTGGGCGTCGTGACGGACTGGCTGCGTGAGGGCCGCTCGCCGACCTTCTTCATCCACACCCCCGACAACGCCGACGCCCTGACGCTGGCCCGGCGCTTCCACGACGAGGTCCGCGCCCGCCTGCCGCAGCTGGAACCCCTCCCGGACCCCGAACCGGTGGAACCGCTCACGCTGTTCTAACGGCCGGGTGTGGAGGAGCGGGCCGGGACGTATCTAGCGGCCGTGCGTGAAGGACTGGGCCGGGACGTACAGCTCGTGCCCGCTCGTGAAACGCACCCTGACGCCGTCGGACGTCCACTCGGTCTCCGCGACCTCCTCGCCGGGCGCGCTCACCATGTGGCCGTACCCGAAGCCCGGGTCACGGCCGATGACCAGCTGATGTTCCGGGGCGCTGAACAGCGAGTTCTTGCGGAGCAGGCCCAGGTGATGTGCTGAATTATCGGTATAGGTCACGTCGTCCGGCTGCTCGTTCCGGTACACCACCTCGGTCACGGGCCACTGCCCGGCGACCACGATCGTGACTCCGGCGACGAGCCCGGCCAGGAGTAAGGCGAGTTTCTTGACCATGCCCACAAGCCTCTACCGTCAGCCGCATGGACGGCTACGCGGAGCTGCTGGAGGCGGCGCGCGGCGGGAACGCTGGCGGTTCCTGCCCGCGCGGGCCGACGGGCAGCTTGAATCGACTCAAGCACGAAAATCAGGCTTGTGCGGGTGTTTCTCGTGCCGTGGAAGGAGGGTTGCCCGCTGAGAGGAAGAACGTTTTAATCCCTCTGGGGCACCCCGGCAGGAGGAGGGCACTTGATCGGCTACGGCGGCGACTGGAATCCGGAGCAGTGGCCTGAGGAGGTCTGGGCCGAGGACGTCGCCCTGATGCGCGAGGCCGGGGTCAACCAGGTCAGCGTCGGCATCTTCTCCTGGTCCATGCTGGAACCGGCCGAGGGCAGGTTCGAGTTCGGCTGGCTGGACCGGGTGATGGACCTGCTCGCGGCGGACGGGATCGGCGCCTTTCTCGCCACCCCGACCGCGTCGCCGCCGCCGTGGTTCGGGCACACCTATCCCGAGGCGCTGCCGGTGGACGCCGACGGGCGCAGGCTCCACCACGGCAGCCGCCAGGGCTTCTGCCCCAGCTCGCCGATCTACCTCGACAAGGCGCTGCGCGTCGTGGAGCAGCTCGGCGAGCGTTACCGCGAGCATCCCGCGCTGCGGATGTGGCACGTCCACAACGAGTACGGCTGCCACAACGCCCGCTGCTACTGCGACGCCTCCGCGGAGGCCTTCCGCGACTGGCTGCGCGGGCGGCACGGCACGCTGGACGCGCTGAACGAGGCGTGGGGCACCGCCTTCTGGTCGCAGCGCTACAGCTCGTGGGAGCAGATCCTGCCGCCGCGCGCCACCCCGTCGTTCCCCAACCCGGGGCAGCAGCTCGACTTCCGCCGGTTCAGCTCGGACGCGCTGCTCGCCCTCTACCGGGCCGAGCGCGACCTGCTCGCCCGGCTGGCCCCGGACGTGCCCGCCACCACGAACCTGATGGCGGGCGCGCACTGGGACATGGACTGCTGGTCCTTCGCCAGGGAGGTGGACGTCGTCTCCACCGACCATTACCTGATCGGCCCCGACCCGCACATCGACCTGGCGTTCGCCGCCGACTACGCCCGTTCGCTGGGCGGCGGCCGGCCGTGGCTGTTGATGGAGCACTCCACGAGCGCCGTCAACTGGCAGCCGGTCAACCGCGCCAAACGCCCCGGCGAGCTGCGCCGCAACTCGGTGCAGCACTTCGCCAGGGGCGCGGACGCGATCATGTTCTTCCAGTGGCGGGCGTCCCGGGCGGGTGCCGAGAAGTGGCACTCGGGGATGGTCCCGCACGCCGGCACCGGCACGAAGATCTGGCGCGAGGTGACGGGCCTGGGCGCGCTGCTCGGGGCCGCCGCCGAGGTGGCGGGCAGCACGGTACGGGCCGACGTGGCGATCCTGCTCGACCACGCCAGCGTGTGGGCGCAGGACCACCCGGCCCAGCCCACCGAGGAGCTGAAGCCGGTCGACGTCATCAAGAGCTGGCACGCCGCGCTCTGGAAGCAGGGCGTGACCTGCGACGTCGTCCACCCGGAAGCCGACCTGTCCGGTTACCGGCTCGTCCTGGCGCCCGCCCTCTATCTGGTGAGTGACCAGGGTGCCGCGAACCTCGAACGTTTCGTGGCCGCCGGCGGGACCGCCCTGGTCGGCCCGTACAGCGGGGTCGTCGACGAGCACGACCGGGTGCGGCTCGGCGGCTACCCGGGCGCCTGGCGCGACCTGCTCGGGGTGACGGTGGAGGAGTTCTTCCCGCTGGAGCCCGGCGAGACGGTCAGGCTGTCGGGCGGCGGCACGGGCTCGGTGTGGAGCGAGACGGCGCGGGCAACGACCGCCAAGGTGGCCGACACGTACGAGACGGGCGAACCGGCGTGGACCCGCAACGCGTGGGGCGACGGGACCGCCCACTACCTGACCACGGTGCTCTCGGGCGACGACCTGGCGGCGGTGCTGCGGACGGTCTGCGCGGAGGCCGGGGTCGGCGGGACGGCGACCCCGGGCGTGGAACTGGTCCGGCGGGCGCATCAGGACGGCCGGGCCTACCTGTTCGCGATCAACCACACGGCGGCGGACGCGGTCGTCGAGGCCACCGGCACGGACCTCGTGACCGGAGAGGCGGCGACGGGCGAGCTGACGGTCCCCGCCGGGGAGGTGCGGATTCTGCGGGTGTCCTAAAGCGGCCACGCCCTCCGCCGCGAAGGTCGTTTACGATCAAGGCAAGTCGCCGACACATGCACCCGGGGGGTCCGCGTGTCCGTTCTGCGCGGTCCTGTCTTGCTGTCGTACGTGGCCTTCGTCCTGGTCGGGGTGAGCGCCGGGATCGCCGGGGTGCTGCTGCCCGCGCAGATCGCCGACTACGGCGTGGACATGGCCACGATCGGCATCACGTTCTTCACGTTCTCCGCCGGTTATCTGCTGGCCGGGTCCACGTCCGGTTCGCTGATGCAGCGGTACGGGACGCGGGCGGCGCTGGTGCTGGGGACGGGCTGGTTCGTGCTGTCGGCGCTGGTGCTGGGGGTGCGGCCGCCGTTCGTGGTGTTCGTGGCGGTGCAGGTGGTGGCCGGGTACGGGATGGGGCTGCTGGAGGCGGTGCTCAACACGTACCTGGCGGGGCTGCCGTCGGCGGCGACGCTGCTCAACCGGCTGCACGCGTTCTTCGGCGTGGGGGCGCTGCTGGGGCCGCTGCTGGCGACGTGGATGCTGGCGTTCGCGCCGTGGAACTGGGTCTGGCTGGTGGTGGCGGGGCTCTTCATCGCGCTGGCGGTGGGGTTCGCGCTCGTGTACCCGCGCGAGCGGCCCGCGCCGGCGGCGGAGCGGGTCAGCAGGGGGCTGCTCGGCACGTCCCTGCGCTCGCCCGCGGTGGTGCTGGCCTGCACTTTCCTCGCCGTGTACGTGGGGCTGGAGACGGCGGTGGGCAACTGGGGGTTCACCTTCCTGGTGGACGAGCACGCCCAGGCCGCCGAGATCGCCGGGCCGATGGTGAGCGGCTACTGGCTTGGGCTGACCGCCGGGCGGTTCCTGATCAGCCCGGCCGCCGAACGGCTCGGCTGGACGACGGTGGGGATGGCGTACGCCTGCCTGGCCGGGATCGCGGCGTCGGCGGCGCTGATCTGGGCGGCCCCGGCGGGGCTGGTGGCCGGGGCGGGGCTGGTGCTGCTCGGGTTCTTCCTCGGGCCGGTGTTCCCGACCGCGATGGCCGTGGTGCCGAACCTGACCGAGGCCCGGCTGGTGCCCACCGCCATCGGACTCATGAACGGCGTGTCGGTCCTCGGGGGCGCGGTGTTCCCGTGGCTGGCCGGGGCGATCGCCGAGGGCGCGGGCGTGTGGACGCTCATGCCCTTCTCGCTGGCGCTGGGCCTGCTCCAGCTCGCGCTCTGGCGGCTGATCGTGGTGCGGATGCGCTGAGCTCAGTTCCGGCGGGCCGCCTCGGGGCCGTAGCGCTCGTGGACCCGCCGCAGCATGTCCATCAGCTTCGCGTCCTCGCGGATCTTCTCCCGGTACTTCTCCGGCAGCCTGCGCAGCTGCGTCTCCTCGTCCACCAGCAGGCGGTAGAAGTACGCGCACTCCTCCGGGTCGCACTCCCCGTCCAGCAGCCGGGTGGCGTACCGGCGGGCGGCCGAGGACATGTTCTGCGCCCGGCCCTTGGTGCTGACCAGCGAGGCCACGATGGTGACCGTCAGGACGCCGATGATCACGATCAGGGACAGGCCGGTGGGGATCTCGACCACGTTGACGGGCTCGCCGTCGTTGATGAACGGCACGTTGTTCTCGTGCAGGGCGTGCAGGAAGAGCTTGACGCCGATGAAGGCGAGGATGGCGGCGAGCCCGTACGAGAGGTAGATGAGCCGGTCGAGCAGCCCGTCGATGAGGAAGTAGAGCTGCCGCAGCCCCAGCAGGGAGAACGCGGTGGCCGTGAAGACCAGGTAGACGTTCTGGGTGAGACCGAAGATCGCCGGGATGGAGTCGAGCGCGAACAGCAGGTCGGTGCCGGCGATGGCCACCATGACGAGCAGCATCGGGGTCAGGACGCGTTTGCCGTCCACGACGGTCGTCAGCTTGTCGCCGTCGTAGTGCTCGGAGGTGTGCAGGAACCGCCGGGCCAGCCGGACCACGATGTTGTCGCCCTGGTGGCTCTCCTCGCCCTCGGGCCTGATCAGGTTGCCGGCGGTGAGGAGCAGGATCAGCCCGAAGACGTAGAACACCCAGGCGAACATGTTGATCAGCGTCGCGCCGAGGAGGATGAATCCGGTACGGGCGACCAGCGCGAACGTGATGCCGAACAGCAGCACCTTCTGCTGGTCGGCCCGGGGCACCCGGAAGCTCGCCATGATGACCAGGAACACGAAGAGGTTGTCGACCGAGAGCGCCTTCTCCGTGACGTAACCCGCAAAATACTCGGCCCCCATGTCGGAGCCGCCGAGAGCCCACACCCCGAGCCCGAACAGCACCGCGACGCCCACGTAGAGGCTCGACCAGATCGCCGCCTCGCGGAGCGTGGGAATGTGCGCCTGACGCACGTGGAAGAGGTAGTCGAACAGCAGCAGCCCGGCGATCCCGATGATCGTCAGCCACCACACCAGCACCGGCACACTCACACGAGCCCTCCCCGGGATCGGACAGGAACCTGTTACCCCGCGCCACGGGACTCACGCACCCGGTGTCGTGCGCGGCGGGCTGATCCTAATAAAGTCTGTTCGTCATGACTTCGGCACGCCGCACCGGGATCGCGCGATGAATGAACCTTGGCAGGAGATCGGCGATCGGGTGTATGTCCGCCGCCACGAGTCCTATGACATGAACGTGGGTCTGGTGGTCGGCGACGGCCACTGTCTGATCATCGACACACGCATGTCGCATCGGGAGGCCGCCGACCTGATAGAGGCGGTCCGGCGGATCACCCCGAACCCGTGGACGGTCGTCAACACGCACGCCCACTTCGACCACTATTTCGGCAACGCGATGTTCCGCCCGGCGGAGATCTGGGGGCACGTCCGCTGCGCCGACGAGATCGAGCTGCACGGGGCCCGCGACCGGGACGCCGTGGCGGCACAGCTTCCCGAGGACCGCCGGGCCGAGGTGGAGGAGGTGGAGCTCGTACCGCCGGACCACGTCTTCACCTCGGCCGCCACGCTCGACATCGGCGGCCGGATCGTCCACCTGCGCCACTTCGGGCTCGGCCACACCTCCCACGACGTGGTGGCGCACATCCCCGACGCGGGCGTGGTCTTCACCGGAGACCTGGTGGAGGAGGGTGCGCCCCCGTCGTTCGGTGGCTCGTACCCGCTCGACTGGCCCGGCACGACGGCGAGGATGCTGCGCGACATGCGCGAGCAGGTGTACGTGCCGGGACACGGCGCGGTCGTCGGCCGCGACTTCGTGATCGCCCAGCACGAGGAGCTGGCGGTGGTGGCCGAGCTGGCCCGCCGCGCGCACGTGGAGGGGCTGCGTGACCTCATCCAGAAGTTCCCCTACGACGAGGACGTCACCCGTACCGCCATCGAGCGCGCCTTCGCTCAGCTCGACGAGGCCCTTCTCTAGAGTCGAGCACTCCGCTATAGTGCAAAGTGCAATAGTCGAGGAGGGGTGATGGCGCGACGACACGACCTGGTGGGGCTCACCGTCCTCGCCATGCTCTCCGTACGCGCCAGCCACCCCTACGAGCTGCACCGCTTCATCGTCGACACGCACAAGGACTACGTGACCGGCCTGCCGCGAAGCCTCTACCACGCGGTGGACCGGCTGGCCAGAGACGACCTGATCACGCCCGCGGAGACCGAACGCGAAGGCCGCAGGCCCGAGCGGACGGTCTACGAGATCACCGACGAGGGCAGGCGCGAACTCGGCGTCCGGCTCCGCAGGCTGCTCGAACAGCCCGAACCGGACCGCCGCACACTCGTCGCCGCCGTCTCCCTGATCGGGGCGCTGCCGCCGGACACCGCGCTCAAAGCGCTGCGCACCCGCACGGCCACGCTCCAAGGCATGATCGGGACCATCGACGCGCACCTCGCCACCCAGGCCGAGAACGGGCTGCCGCAACTGCTCCTGCTGGAGCTCGAGTGCGACCGCGCACTCTACGGCGCCGAGCTCGACTGGGTGCGTACGGTCATCGGCCGCATCGAGCGAGGCGACCTCGACTGGCCGGGCACGGTCAAACAGTCGCTGCTGGAGCAACTGCTCGACGAGTAAGACGGCCGCCGGAGTGCGCCAACACCCCGGCGGCCGGCCATCCGAACACGGCGCCTGCCTTGTCCAGACTTCGCAGTTCCCAAGGATAGGCGCCCGACCACACGGGAGTGTGCCTTGTCCGCTGAGATCCGTGACCTGCTCGACCGCGTCTACGAGACCTGGAACGCCGGTGACGCCGCCGCCTACGCGCGACTGTTCACCGAGGACGCCGACTACATCACCTACTTCGGCGCCACCATGAAGGGCCGCCAGGCGATCGAGGAGGGCCACCGCAAACTGTTCACCATGCCGATCAAACTGGAGAGCCGGGGCGAGCCCGCCATCAGAACGCTCGGAGACGGCGTCGCCCTAATCATCGCCACCGGCGGCTCCACCGTCGACGGCGCGCCCGACCCCGGTCGCGACTCCATCCTCACCTACACCGCCGTACGAACCCCGGAAGGCTGGCGCTTCGCCTCCTTCCAGAACACCCGGGTGAGCCAGCCCTAAGACCGGCGGTGCGCGTCATCGCGGCGCGGCTCCCGGATAGCTCTCTTTCCAGAACACCCGAAGCCAGCAGCAGGGTTTCCGGCCGTCCGGCGGTGCGCGTCATCGCCGGGCGGTGGGAGGGTGCGCAGGGAGGGCGGGGAAGGTAGCGACCAGGCCGCCGTCCTCCGCGACGAGGGTGCCGCCGTGCAGGTGGGCGATGTCCCTGGCGATCGGCAGTCCGAGCCCGGCACCGCCCGCGTCCCGGGCGCGCGCCTCGTCGAGCCGGGTGAAACGGTCGAACACCGCCTCACGGTGCTCCGGCGGAATCCCCGGCCCGTCGTCGCGGACCCGCAGCACCGCCCGGCCCTCCTCTCTCACCACTTGTACGGTGACGCGCCCGGTGGCATGCCGGGCCGCGTTCCCCACCAGATTGGTCACCAGCCGGCCCAGATGCGGCCGTGACCCCTCCACCAGCACATCCGGTTCGATGTCGAAGGCCAGCTCGACCCCCGACCGCCGCTCCACCCGCAACGACTCCTCCGCCGCGACCTGACCCAAATCCACCTCGGTCATGCCGGGCCGCTCACCCGAGTCCAGCCGGGCCAGCAGCAACAGCCCGGCGGCCAGCGACTGGAGCCGGTCCAGATCCGCCAGCCCCTCCCGGGTCAGCTCGCTCGGTTCGGCCAGCGGTCCTGGCGACGGCCGGGCTGAGCGGCTCCGCCCTGGCGACCACCCCCGACTCCTCCCCGGCCCCTGCCTCCGGCTCCGCCCTGGCGACCACCTCCGGTTCCGTCCCGGTGCCTGCCCTCGCCGGTCAGCCCGGGTGCGAGGCGGTGGCGATCAAGCTGGAGGACGGCTCGACGGTGCGCGCGGTGCCCGCCACCCCGGTCGGCGAGGCTTCCGCCGGGGTCGCGGAACCGGCGGAGACCGTCCGGCTGGAGACCGTCACCAGGGTCGTCGAACCGGCCGAGAGCGTCCGGCCTGAAGCGCTCGCCGACGTCCCCGAATCGGCCGGGACCGTCCGGCTTGACGACGTCGAGTTCGCGGAGGCCCGCCCGGCTCTCCCGGTCGACGGCGAGCCTCCGGTCCTGCCTGGTAAGTCCGTCGCGGTGACCTGCCTGAAGCGCTGACGGCCGGTCAGGGGGCGGTGCAGCTGTCGTGGGTGGCGTCGATGCCCTTGGCGGCCTCGGCCGGGTCCGGGGGCCTCAGGCCGCGCCAGTCGTCGCCCACGATCAGCATCAGCCGGGCCGTGCGGGCGTCCGGCATCGCCCGCGCCGCGGCCCGGCGCACGTCGCGGGTGAGCGTGGGCACCCGCTTCTCGCCTGCCGGACCGTACAGAATCTTGGATTTGCGGTGCGGTTTGCGGGGGGTGTCGCCGACGCGGGTGACCTGGTAGCCGCGTTGCTCAAGGGCCGCCGCCACCTCGGCGGCGGCGCCGGCGCGCGTGGTGCCGTTGCGTACGTCCAGGGCCACCTTGGAGCGGGGCACCCGGGTCCGGCCGCCGCGCACGCCGCCGAGCCGAGCGTCCTTGGCGATGGTACGGAAGAGCCGGTCGGCCTGCGGTTGCTCCCATTCGACACGGCCCGGCTGGGTCACCGAGTAGCGCCAGGGGGTGGTGATGAAGCGGATCCGGCCGCGGTCGAGGCCCTGGAGGCTTTCGGCCAGGTCCTTCATGACGCCGACGGTGAGGCCGGGGTCGGTGGTGACGGCGCGGGTGCCGGCGTCGAGGAAGCCGAGCATGTGGGCCGGGTCGGCGTTCATCACTTTCTTGAGCATCGAGGCGATGAACATCTGCTGGCGCTGAATCCGCCCGATGTCGGAGCCGTCGCCGAAGGAGTAGCGAGCCCGGACGTAGCCGAGCGCCTGCTCGCCGTCGAGCGTCTGGCGCCCGGCGGGCAGGTGGAGCCGGGCTTTCTCGTCGTCGACCCGCTCGGCGAGGCAGACCTCCACGCCGCCGACGGCGTCGACCATGCTCTTGAACCCGGAGAAGTCGACCTTGACGAAGTGGTCGATGTGGATGCCGGTGAGCGTCTCGATGGTCTTCCAGGTGCAGGCGATGCCGCCGTTGTTGAACGACTCGTTGATCATGCCGGTGTGCGGCTGCTGGCCCGGGTGCCCTTCGCGGGGGCGGCAGCCGGGGAGCTGCACCACCGAGTCGCGCGGGAAGCTGATGACCACGGCGCCGTCGCGGCGGGACGACAGGTGGGCCAGCATGATCGTGTCGGTGCGCTCGCCCTCGATGTGCCGGCCGTAGCGGGCGTTCTTGCCCTCGCGCTGGTCGGAGCCGACGATCAGCACGTTCACGGCGGTCATGGCGACCTTGGGCGGCCGGGTGGCGTCCAGCTCGCTCGCCACGTCGATGTGCCGGACGTTGCCGGTGAGCCGGAGCACGACGCCCACACCGGCCGCCGTGACCAGCAGCGCCCCGGCCCCGGCGCCGATGGCCAGCCGCCGCAGCCAGCGGCGTCGGCGACGCGGTGCACGGGTTTTCGGGGGCGTGTCGATGAGCCCGCTCGTCACCGGATATCTTCCGGCTGGAGGCCCCGTCCTTCAGGGCGGCAAGGGAAGCCGGAACGGCCGGACACTTCTGTCTCCCAGTTCTGTCGGTGGCGGTCGGTAGTTTGATCGGCGTGTCCCGTTACCGGCTCCAGCCTTCGCCTGCTCAGGAGCAGGCGTTGCTGGAGCATTGCGGGCATGCCCGGTTTGTGTGGAATCTCGCGGTTGAGCAGCACTCTTGCTGGAGGCCTGGACGTAAGAGTGCGCCGGGGTTCGCCGAGCAGTGCCGGCAGCTGACCGAGGCGCGGGCGGCATTCGCGTGGTTGCGGGCGGGGTCGATCATCGTCCAGCAGCAGGCGCTGAAGGATTTCGCGCAGGCCATGAGCAACTTCTTCGGCGGCAGTCACCGTCGTCCGGCCTGGCGCAAGCGCGGGCGGGGTGAGGGGTTCCGGCCTCCCGCGTACACGAGTCAGCGGTGTTCGGCGTGCGGGATCGTGGACCGGCGAGCGCGTGAGAGCCAAGCGCGTTACCGGTGCCGGTCCTGCGGATACGCCGGCAACGCCGATGTGAACGCGGCCAGGAACATCGAACAGGCGGCAGGGCATGCCGTTTCTGCGCGGGAAGGGCCACGGGCTGCCGGGCCGGTGCACCGCGAACCTCAACGCGACCTCCTCCTCGTGGGGTAGTTGCGGTTGGAATCCCTGTGCTTCAGTTCAGCGCGGGGAGGATGCCAAGCAACTCCCCCTGGGGGACGCGGCCGCGGGTGGCAGCCCTAGGCACGTGGTGGGTCCGGCCGGTCGATAGTACAGAAACGGGCCGGGTCAGGTGTCCGTATCAGTCGACAACCGGTATACGGAGCGTCACCATTCCGCGCATGTCGAGCCAGGCGGCGTCGGGTTCGCGGACGAGGCGGAGCAGCACCTCGTCGCAGCCGGGGCAGCGGGCGACCAGCCCCGGGTCCGGCCCGTACACCTTGAGCGTGGCGACCGGGCCGGTCCGTCCGCAGCTCGCGCACTGGCCGGTGGCGGCGGTGAGGTCCACGGCGAAGAGTTCGCTGAGGGGGCCGGCCAGCACGTTTCCGTCGAGATGCGTCATGTCAGCCTCCGCTGGGTCCGAAGCGTTCCGTCTTGATCCGGTCCGGCGCGTGCCCGAGGGCGAGCAGCAGGTCGGCCGCGGCCTCGACGAAACCCGTCGGGCCGCACACGTACACGTCCGGCTCGAAGTCCGCCGGCCAGCCGCTCTCGGCCAGGTCGTCCAGGACGACGCGGCCCGCCTTGCGCGGCCAGTCCGCGGGCGCGCTCCTGGTGTAGAGGTACGTGACGTCCAGGCCGGGTTCGGGGAAGTGCAGTTCGTCCGCGTAGTAGCGGTGGCCGGGGTCGCGCAGCGAGTACAGCAGCCGGAACGGCGCCCGGCTGGAGACCCGCCGGCGTTCCCTGATCATGGCCATCAGCGGCACGATCCCCGACCCGCCCGCGACCAGCAGCACCGGCGCGGCGCTCTGCGGCCGCCACACGAACCAGCCGCCGACCGGCCCGCGGAACTCCGCCTGGTCGCCGGGCTCCATCACCCGGGTCAGGTACGGGGAGACCTCGCCGTCCGGCACCTCCTCCACGGTCAGCTCCACCCGGTCGCCGTCGGCGGGGGCGGCGATGGAGTAGCTGCGCTGGGTGCTGTAGCCGTCCTCGGCGGTCAGCCGCACGTCCACGTGCTGACCGGGCAGGTGGCCCGGCCAGCCGGGCACGTCGAACAGCAGCGTGCGGGCGGTGGCGGTCTCCTCGCGGGAACCGGCCAGCGTGACGGGCCGCCAGGTGAGGCGCCGCATCTAGTCGCCCTGGTAGCGCTGCTCGCGCCAGGGGTCGCCGTAGTCGTGGTAGCCCGCGGTCTCCCAGAAGCCGGGCGTGTCCTCGTCCAGCAGGCGGATGCCGCGCACCCACTTGGCGGACTTCCAGAAGTACAGGTGGGGGACCAGCAGCCGGGCCGGGCCGCCGTGCTGCGGCTCCAGCTCCTCGCCGTCGTAGCGGTAGGCGATCCAGGCCTTGCCGTCGAGCAGGTCCGCCACCGGCAGGTTCGTCGTGTAGCCGCCGTAGGAGTGGACCAGGGCGTACTCGGCGGCGCTGTCGACGTTCTCGAACAGCACGTCGAGCGAGACGCCCTCCCAGCTCGTGTCGAACTTGCTCCACTTGGTGACGCAGTGGATGTCCACCGTCGGCGTCTCGGCGGGCAGGGCCGTCAGCTCGTCCCAGGTCCACCGGTGGGCCTGCCCGTCCTCGGTGTCGATGACGAACTCCCACCGGTCGAGCGGGACGTGCGGGGTCGGCCCGGCCGAGAGCACCGGGAAGCCGTGCTCCAGGTACTGTCCGGGCGGCAGCCGGTCGCCGCCCTCGCCGCGGCGGCCCCGGAAGCCACGTGAGATGACGCTCATGGAGACCACGACTGCCCCGCCCGAAGGTGGTGAAAAGCGGCTTTACCGCGTTTTAGCTGTCGGGCATGCACGCGGGCGGACGGCCCGACGGCGGCCACACGTACTCCAGGTCGTCCGGCTCCGCACCGAAGATCGGCCGGTAGAAGGCCGGGTCCTTGCGCAGCAGCGCCGAACGGTGGCTGAGGTGCAGGGCGGGGTCGCCGAGCCACGGCGGCAGCTCGCCCGCCTCCGCCAGCTCCGACTGGCCGCGCGGGAGCGGGGTGCCGCAGAGCTCGGCCAGCTCCCGCGTCATGGTGGCGGCGCAGGTGTCGGCCCGGCCCATCGAGCACCAGTGGCCGCACATCTCCAGCCCGTAGCGCACCAGCGCCTCCTCGAACCCGGCCCACATCCTCACCACCGGGTGGTGCCGCCAGCCGTAGCCGGGCACCGTCAGCGCCCGCAGCACCTGCAGCGCCTCCACCCGCTGCTTGCCCAGCCGCAGCGGGTCCAGGACCTCCGCGGTACGGGCGAAGTCCGGGTAGGGCAGGAAGGTCTGCATGGCAAATCTCCTGCCCTGACCAGGGCGTTCACACGTGATTGGCGAGCCAGGGGCGGAGCGCGGGCAGCACGGCGGCGGGCTGCGTGGCCTGCGCGTGGTCGAGCCCGTCGAGCACCGCCACGTCCCAGCCGAGCGCCTCCAGCTCGGCCCGGCGGCGGACGATCGGGCCGGCGACGTCGACGCGGGCATTGCCCCACCGCTCGTCGTAGGCGATGAGGTCGGCCGACCCGGCGAAGCAGAGCCGCGGGCAGGTGAGCCGCCGCTGCGCCGCCAGGTCGTCGAAGTCCTGCAGTCCCTCGTACAGCGTGACGAACTGGCGGGCCTGGTCCTCCGACAGCGCCACTTCCACGGTCGACCAGTCGCCGGGGGTGGCCTCCTTGCCGGTCGCCGTGCCCGTCATGCCGAGAGTGGCCCTGGTGACGGCCAGCATCTCCGCGTACGGGCCGTCCACGGGCGGGTAGCCGCCCATGACGAGGGCGTCCAGCCGGTCGGTGCGGAGCGCGAGCTGCAGCCCGCTGAGCGCCAGCCACGAGTAGCCGTAGTACGCGAACCTGGCCGCGCCCACGGCGTCCGCGACGGCCAGCAGGTCGGCGGCCACGTTCTCCGCGGTGAGGGTCAGCGGCTTGGGGTGTGCGAGCACGTGGCCCTCGTAGTCGAACGCGGCCACCCGCACCAGGTCGCCCAGCCCGTCCATGAGCGAGCGTCCCAGGGCCGGGTCGTGGCCCCAGGCGCGCATCGCCTCCGCCTGCGGGCCTTCGGCGGGGGTGGGGTTGACGGGCAGCAGCAGGGTGGGGCCCGTGCCGTGGACCTCGATCTCGATCGTGCTTCCGTCGTGCAGCTCGGCCTGGGGCATCGGTATCTCCGTACGCCGTAATGAGTTCTGGGCGTGAATAGCTTACGGCGTAATGAGATCGTCGGCGAGCCGCCGACTCTCGAACACGGCCACCGACACCGCCAGCAGAGCCACACCGAGCACGATCCCGCCCAGCACGTCGCTCACCCAGTGCACACCCAGCGCCACCCTCGTGTACGCGACGCTCACGATCAGGAACACGGCCCCCGCCCACGCGGCTGCCCGTCCCCCGGCGGACAAATGGGGCATCGCGAGCAGCAGCAGAATCCCGGCCCCGAGCGTCACATTCAGCGCGTGACCCGACGGGAACGCGTCCCCCGGCGCGAACGCCACCGGATCGGGCAGGACAGGCCTCTCCCGGTCCACGATCACCTTCAGCAGCCAGCCGATCAGCCCGCCCACGACGATCGTGGCCGCCGCCCACAGCGCCACCCCTCTACGTTCTCGCCGCCACAGCCACACCGCCAGGACGAGCACCACGACCCGCCACGTCCACGGCCCGAACAGCTCGGTCCAGACGACGAGCAACCACGTCACGCCCGGGTCGGCCACCGTGTACTCGAACAACTCCCGCGTCACCCGCTCATCCAGCGGGTTGAGCGGCCGCGCGGCCACCACGAGCAGCCCCACGAACACCACGGTCAGCGCCACCGCGGTGACCGACGCGACCGTCACCCTGACCGGCCGCCCACGCGCGACCCGCGCCCCCGTCCGTTCCTGCATGCGCCCCGGCTACCCCACCCCCCACCACCCATGCGACCGGCCGCCTCCACCCCTGGCGCTCCCACCATCGGGCGCCTGCACGGGTGGTGCTCACGCGACCGGCCGCCACCCACCCGTATCCCTGGTGTTCAGGCGACCCACCCACTCCCAAGTGTTCTCGCCTATCCCTGGTGTTCAGGTGATCGGCGGTGCCGGGCGCGGTGGTCGCGGACGAGGCCGGCGATGCAGGCCAGGGCGAGGAGGCCGAAGAGGATGGCGGCGAGCACCGCCCAGCCGCCGATGGAGTTGGCGACGACGTTGGCCGCGGCGCAGACGGCCAGGCCGGTCCAGAGGGCGATGCGGACGGCGACGTTTTCCCTGCGGTACGGATCAGTCATGGCGGCAACGCTAGGCACGGCGCAATCGGGGAGAAATCCCACACACGCCCCAGCCATCGGTACAGCAGGCTGGAATGACGGCATCCCCGCCCGTCCGTACATTTGTGGACCGATGATGAGAAACGCCGTCGAGGCGCTCGACCGTCTCGCGGGCGGCCTCGGCACCGCCGTGCTCGCCCTGGCCACCCTGGCCTGCTGGCTGGTGGTCGGCGCGGCGTCGCTGTTCTGGGTCGGCCTGCCGCTGCTGCCCGCCGTGGTCTCGATGACCCGGGTGGTGGCGGACAAGGAACGGGCCAGGCTGGGCCGGTGGGGCGAGCCGGTGCTGACCCCGTACCAGTCCAGCGTCGAGGGCCTGAGCCGGCAGGACGCGCTCCGCGCCGTGCGGCGCGACCCGGCCACCTGGCGGGACCTGCGCTGGCTGGCGCTGCACGCGACGTCCGGCCTGTTCCTGGGGCTGCTCGGCATCGCGTTCCCGGTCATGGCGGTGCGGGACATCACGTTCCCCCTCTGGTATCGGCTGCTGCCGGAGAGCGAGACGACCACCAGCATGTTCCTGCCGCTCACCTGGGTGGGCATCCTGGGCACGGTCGTGATCGGCGTCGTCTGGGTGGTGCTCTGCCTGACGATCGGGCCCGGCATGGCCCGGCTGCAGGCGCTGCCCGGGCGCCGGCTGCTGCCGCCGCACCCGTCGGTGGACCTGTCGGACCGGATCGCCCAGCTCACCGCCACCCGCGCGGGCGCGCTGCGGGCGCACGCCGCCGAACTGCGCCGCATCGAACGCTCGCTGCACGACGGCGCGCAGAACCGGCTGACGGCCGTGGTCGTGCTGGTCGCCGCCGCCAGGCGGGCGCTGGACCGCGACCCGGCGGCGGCCGGCCCGGCGCTGGACCGGGCCCAGGACGCCGCCGAGACGGCGCTGCGCGAGCTGCGCGGGGTGGTGCGCGGGATCCTGCCGCCGATCCTTCAGGACAGGGGGCTCGCGGGCGCGCTGACCGCGCTGGCCGCCGACTGCCCGGTGCCGTGCCGGGTGTCGGTGGCGGAGCCGGGCGCGGTGCCGCTGTCGGTGGAGACGACCGCGTACTTCACCGTGGCCGAGGCGCTGACGAACGTCGCCAAGCACAGCGGGGCCGCGCACGCCCGGGTGGCGTTGCACCGGCGCGGCGACACGCTGCGCGTCGAGATCGAGGACGACGGGCGCGGCGGGGCCGTGGAGCGGGACGGCTCCGGGCTGGCGGGGATCCGCCGCCGGGTGGCCGCGCACGACGGGGTTCTCACCGTGACCAGCCCGGCCGGAGGGCCGACGAGAATCGAGGCGGAGCTGCCGTGCGTGTCGTGATCGCCGAGGACGACGCCCTGCTGCGTGAGGGGCTGGCGCTGCTGCTGGGCGGTGAGGGGTACGAGGTGGCGGCGGCCGTGCCGGACCCGGAGTCTTTCATGCGGGCGGTGGCCGAGCACCGGCCGGACGTGGCGGTGGTGGACGTCCGCATGCCGCCCACCCACACCGACGAAGGCATCAAGGCGGCGGTCGAGGCCCGGCGGCTCCACCCGGAGCTGGCGGTGCTCGTGCTGTCGGCGTACGTGGAGCAGGCCTTCGCCACCGAGCTGCTGGCCGGTGGCACGAACGGGATCGGCTACCTGCTGAAGGAGCGGGTGGGGCGGGTCGGCGAGTTCGTGTCCGCGCTGGAGCGGGTGGCGTCCGGCGGCACCGCCATCGACCCGGAGGTGGTGGCCCAGCTCTTCACCCGCCGCCGCGGGCCCCTCGACCGGCTCACGGCCCGGGAGCTGGAAGTGCTCGCCCTGATGGCCGAGGGCCTGGGCAACACGGCCATCGCCGAACGCCTCGTGGTCACGGACGGCGCCGTCCACAAGCACATCCGCAACATCTTCGCCAAACTCGACCTCTCACCCACCGACCGCGTAGACCGCCGGGTGGCCGCCGTCCTCCACTACCTGGAGGCCTGAACCCTCCGATAGCTGATGTCCGTGGGGTGGCCGGGTGATAATGCGGGCGTGGCCGGGTGTTCCAGGCGGGTGGTGCTGCTGCTCGGGGTGGGCGGGCTGGTGGGGCCGGAGCCTCGGCGGCCGGGCTGGACGGTGGCGGGGCCGGGGGATTTCGCGCTGGTGCGGCGGCGGTGGCGGGAGGTGACCGTCGATCGTGCGTACTCGGTGGCAGCGGCGCGGAGGCAGGCGGCCGCGATGGCGCCGAGCGGGCGGGGGCTCTGGAGGGATCTGCCGTATCCGTCGCTGAGTGCCACGCCGGGGCGTTTGCTGGCGATGGCGCGGGCGTATGCCGTGAGCGGGGACGCGCGGTTGCGGGCTGCTGTCGAGGGCGGGATCGACCACTTCCGGGAGCATGTGTACGCGGCGGGTGCGGAGCCGGTGGGGAACTGGTGGCATTGGGAGATCGGGGCCCCGAAGCGGCTTCTGGACGCGGCCCTGCTGATCGGGCTGTCCGGGCGGCCGGGCCGGGCGCTGTGCGAGGCTGTGGATCATTTTGTGCCGCCGCGCCGGTTACATCGCTACGGCGGCACCAGCACGGGCGCCAACCGGGTGGATCTCTGTCTGGTGATGCTGCTGCGGGCGGTGCTCGGCGGGGACGCGGCGCGGGCGGATCTCGCGGTGCGGGCGCTCGCGCCGGTCTTCCGGTACGTGACGGAAGGCGATGGTTTCTACCGGGACGGCTCGTTCATCCAGCATGACGCCGTCCCGTACCAGGGCGGGTACGGGCTGGTGCTGCTGGAGGGGCTGGCCACCATGTTCGCGGTGCTGCGCGGCACCCCGTGGGAGGTCACCGACCCGAACCGGCGGGTGGTGTACGACAGCGTGGCGCGGTCGTTCGCCCCGTTCGTGCACGCCGGGCACGTCATGGATCTGGTCAGCGGCAGGGGGATCGCCCGGGACCCGGAGGGCGGCGCGGTCAGGGGACGCCGCCTGGCCGCGGCGGTCCGGAGGCTGGGCCTCACCGCGACGCCCGAGGAGCGCCGGCGCTGGCGGCGCCTCCTGGACGGCCCCCAGCCCGTGGGGCACCGGCTGTTCCCGATGAGCGCCCGCGCCGTGCACCGGGCACCGGGCTGGTGCGCGGCCCTCAGCATGTCCTCCGACCGGGTCGCCCACTACGAGCACGGCAACGGGGAGAACCTGCGCGGCTGGCACACCGGCTCGGGGATGCTCTATTGGTGGGGCGAGGGCCATGCGAGCCAGTACGCCGACGGGTTCTGGGCCACCGTCGACCCGTACCGGCTGCCCGGCACCACCGTCTCCACCCGGAGGCTGCCCGACGGCGCGGGGGAGGCGTGGGGCGGCGCGCGCCCGCCGTTCCGGTGGGTGGGCGGCGCGACCGACGGCCGTTACGCGACGGTCGGCCAGCATCTGCGCGGGCTGGAGTCCACGGTGGAGGCGTTCAAGTCCTGGTTCTTCCTCGACGACGCCGTGGTCTGCCTGGGCGCGGGCATCACCGGCGGGGACGGGGCGCCGGTGGAGACCGTGGTCGACAACCGGCGCACCGCCGCGCTGCTCACGGCCGACGACGAGGAAGGCTGGGCCCACCTGGCGGGGCACGGCGGCTACGTCGTGCGCGACGGCGGCCCGCTGCACCGCCTCAGGGAGCACCGGGCGGGCGGCGGGATGAGCCGGCCGTACGTGACCGTCTGGCTCGGCCACGGCGTCGACCCGGACGACGCCCGCTACGCCTACCTGCTGCTGCCGAACGCCACCCCGGAGGCGACCAGGGCCCGCGCCGCCGACCGGGGCTGGGCGTGGGTGCTCGCCAACACCGCCCGCCAGCAGGGCGTGCACGTCCCGTCGGCCGGGGTGACGGCGGTCAACTTCTGGCAGCCGGGCTCGGCGGGCCCGCTGTCGGCGTCCGGGCCGTGCGCGGTGCTCGTCACCGAGCGCGGCGACGGCTCGGCCACCGTCACCGTCGCCGACCCCCGCCGCGACCTGGCCGGGGTGACCGTGACCTGGAACCGCCCGGTGGCGGCGGTGACACGCCGCCCGCCCGCGCTGACCGACGCCGGGACGGGCCGGCGGCTTACGCTCACCTTCGGCCCGCTCCCGGAAGCGGCGACGGTCACGGTCCGGCCTCTCGGAAGTGGGCGATCAAGCCCGAAAGGGAAGGAGTACTAGTACCTTCTTCCGGATTGGAGACCCCCGACCGGGAAGACAGTCTTATGAATGGTCTTGATAACTTGTCCGGCGGTGAGCCGGGAAGTCTGGTCGGCAGGTCCTCGTCCGTACGAGTAAAGGATGTCCCCATGCGCGCCCGCGATCTGGTAGCCGACTATCCCGTAGTGACCCTTGATACGCCGGTGCTCGAGGCCGCCCGGCTCATGGCCGAGCAGGACCTGCCCGGCATCATCGTCCGCGGCGACGACCAGCTCACCATCCTGCCCGGCACGGAGACGCTCCGGCTGGCCGTGCCGCGCTACATCATGGACGATCCGGCGCTGTCCCGGGTGGTGGACGAGGGGCACGCCGACAGGTTCCTGGGCTCGCTCGGCAACCGTACGGTCCGCGAGGCGCTGCCGCAGGAGCGGCGGGAGCTGCCGGTCACCGATCCGGACGCGACCGTGGTGGAGCTGGCCGCGCTGATGGCGCGGACCCGGAGCCCGTTGGTGGCGATCGTCGAGCAGGGCCGGTTGCTGGGCGCTGTGACGCTGCAGGCGTTGCTGGACAGGATGCTGGAGACATGACCCCGCTCGCCTGGGCGAGCGTGGCGGTCTTCCTGGTCGCCTACGCGCTGATAGCCACCGAACGGATCCCCCGGGTGGCGGCGGCGCTGGGCGGGGCCGGGGTCATGCTGCTGATCCACGCGACCGACGCTCAGGCGGCGTTCTTCTCCGAGCACTCGGGGATCGACTGGAACGTCATCTTCCTGCTGCTCGGCATGATGACCATCGTCGGGGTGCTGAAGGAGACGGGTGTCTTCGAGTACCTGGCGATCTGGGCGGCCAAACGGGCCCGAGGGCGGCCCTTCCGGCTGATGGTCCTGCTGGTGCTGATCACCGCGGGGGCGTCGGCGCTGCTCGACAACGTGACCACGGTGCTGCTGATCGCGCCGGTGACGTTCCTGGTGTGTGAGCGGCTGGCCGTGTCTCCGGTCCCCTTTCTCATCGCCGAGGCGCTGGCCTCCAACATCGGCGGCGCGTCGACGCTGGTGGGCGACCCGCCGAACATCATCATCGCCAGCCGGGGCGGGCTGAGCTTCAACGACTTCCTCATCCACATGGCGCCGATGGTCATCGTGCTGGTCGGGGTGTTCGTGGTGCTCTGCTGGCTGATGTGGGGGCGGAGGTTCCGGTTCGACCCGGAGCGGGCCGCGGCCGTGATGCTGCTGGACGAGAAGGAGGCGATCGCCGACCGGCGGCTGCTGTGGCAGTCGCTGGCCGTGCTGGCGCTGGTGCTGGCGGCTTTCGTGCTCCACCCGGTGCTGCACTACTCGCCGTCGGTGGTGGCGCTGCTGGGGGCGGGCGTGCTGGTGGCGGCCACCCGGGTGACGGCGCGGGAGTCGCTGGCCGAGGTGGAGTGGCCCACGCTGGTGTTCTTCGCCGGGCTGTTCGTCATGGTGGGCGCGCTCGTCCACACCGGGGTCATCGGGCAGGTCTCCCAGGCCGCCGTCAACGCGACGGCGGGCCGGATGGAGGTGGCCACGATGGGCCTGCTGGGCGGTTCGGCCGTGGTGTCGGCGATCGTGGACAACATCCCGTACGTGGCCACCATGAGCCCGATCGTGGAGCACCTGGTGGCGGCGCACGGCGGCGAGCTGGCGCAGGTGCTGTGGTGGGCGCTCGCGTTCGGGGCCGACCTGGGCGGCAACGCGACGGCGGTGGGGGCGGCGGCCAACGTGGTCGTGCTGGGGATCGCGGCGCGCAACGGCACGCCGATCAGCTTCTGGGAGTTCACCAAGTACGGGTTGATCGTCACGGTGGTCACGGTGACGCTGGTGGCCCCGTATCTGTGGTTCCGATACCTGTAGAAACCCCTGTCAAGGTAAAGTTTTTTCTCTGAAACCCCTACGGCACAAGGGTTTCCGAGCCGGGGGCCCTGGGGCGACTTGCCCTGCTCCTTGCGCGACGATTACCTTCAGGTACATCGATGGCACGCGCTTGAACAGCGCTTTCAGTTAGAACCTGGCGCGTTGCCGATGTATTGCCGAGACCGCGCCCGCGGGTCAACGCGGGGCGGCCGCCGAATCCGCTCTCTGGCGGAACCGGGGACCCACCTTTCTCTGGGGTGAATCGGTCTTTCCTCACTGGGATCGCACCGTAGGGCACTTCCACGCCCGAACCCGACAGCTAACCCGGTAGGCGGCATGGAAGCTAGGAGCAATTCCCAGACATGGTCAAGCAGATCTTCAACCGCATGCCCGCGACCGCCTCCCGTTACGCCGTCGGCGCGGCCCTGGCGCTGGGCGTCGCGCTCGCCGGGGGCTCGGCCGCCGCGGTCACCACCGACGGGGCCACCCAGCCGCAGCCGGTCGCCCAGCAGCAGAACAAGGCCGAGACGGCAGAGAAGGCCAGCGCCGTGAGCGCCCAGACGGTCCTGCGGGTCGCCGAGTCGCAGATCGGCGTCAAGGAGAACGCCGCGGGCGGCGGCACCCCGTTCCACGAGTGGTACATGAAGTCCCCGCGTGCCCTCGAGACCCTGGCCCGGGACGGCGGCGGCACCCCCTCGCTGTACGCCAACGCCCCCTGGTGCGACATGTTCGTGTCCTGGGTCGGCGAGCAGTCCGGCGCCCGCCACACCATCGGCTGGGACGCCTACACCGTCACCCACGCCAAGTGGTTCAAGGACAACGGCCGCTGGGGCACCCAGGCCAGGCCCGGCGCGGTCGTCTTCTTCGACTGGGGCGGCAGCAAGAACATCAGCGCCATCGACCACGTCGGCCTGGTGAAGAAGGACAACGGCGACGGCACGATCACCACGATCGAGGGCAACACCGGCAACGGCAAGGTCGAGGAGCGTGTCCGGCCGGTCTCCCAGATCGTCGGCTACGGCTACCCCGAGTACGCCGACGCCTGAGCGACGGCCTCCCCACAGCGATCCGGTCAGGGTTTCCTGGCCGGATCGTTGTCGTCTTCGGTAGAGGCTGTCCAGACTTTCGGATGCGGCGCCCGGACATGATCGTCTTCTAGCGTTGCCCGCATGACTCAGACCGCGGCCCCGCCCCGGGTGCAGGAGCTGGACGTGATGCGCGGCTTCGCGCTCGGCGGCATCCTGGTGGCCAACATCGGCTACCTCGCCGATCCCGCCCACATGATGGCCGGGGTCACCGCCGTGCACGCGCCCGGCGGGCCGGTGGAGTTCGCCGTGACGGCGCTGGTCCTGACCAAGTTCTACGTGATCTTCTCGTTCCTGTTCGGCTACTCCTTCACCCTGCAGCTGCGGGCCGCCGAGCGGGCGGGGGCGAGCGTGCGGGCCAGGACCGTCAGGCGCTGCCTGGCGCTCTTCGTCATCGGCGTGCTGCACGGGCTGCTGTTCTGGGCGGGTGACATCCTCACCCTGTACGCGATGCTCGGCCTGGTGCTGCTCGGGCTCCGCGGCCTGCGGCCGAGGACCGCTGTCATCACCGGCTGCGCGATCGTCGGCGCGGTGGCGCTGCTCATGCTGGCGCTGGCGGGGCTGACCGCGCCGGCCCCGGAGAGTGCTGAGCTCGCGCCGGACCCGGCGGCGGGGGAGCGGGCGCTGGACCTGGTCACCGGCGGGCCGCTCGGCTACCTCACGTTCCAGATCGAGAACTATCCGGGGTACGCGGCCGGGATCTGGGCCTTCCAGGGGCCGGCCGCGCTGGCGATGTTCCTGTTCGGGCTGGCGGCGGGCAAGTCGCGGCTGCTGGAGGACCCGGAGCGCTACACCCGCCTGCTGCCGCGCGTGCAGGGGATCGGCTTCGGCGCAGGCCTTCCCGCCGCGGCCCTGTTCGCCTGGACCTACGGCGGGCCGGACGCCGCCTTCCTGGCCGGGACGGCGCTCAACACGGTCGCCTCCATCCCGCTCGCCGCCGCGTACGTGGCCACGCTGCTGCGGGTGACCCGCCGCCTGCCCGCCGTGGGCCGCGCCCTCGCCCCGGCCGGGCGGGCCGCCGCCTCCAACTACCTGGGGCAGTCCGTCCTGCTGTGTCTCGTCTTCACCGGGTACGGGCTCGCCCTCGCCGGCAGCCTGCCGCCGCCGGCGGTCATGGGCGTGGCGGCCGTGGTCTACGCCGTCCTGCTCCGGCTCAGCGCCGTCTGGCTCCGCACCCACCGGTACGGCCCGGTCGAGTACGTGCTGCGCCGGGTGACCAACGGCCGCTGATTCACGCGCCCAGGTCCCTGGCCAGGGTGTCCAGGCGGGCGGCGAGCGAGTCCAGCTCGTGGTCGCCGTGGACGTCGCGCACCTCGCGGTGGCGTGCCAGCACCAGTGCGCCCTGCCGGTCGGCCTGCTCCTCCGGCATGACGACGCACTCGCCCCGGACCAGGACGAGAGCCGCGTCCTGGTCCTGGGAGTCGACGAGCTTGCGCACGGCTGAACGGTCGATGAGTCGCATACGCCCCCGGCTGCCCCACGCCCCCCGCTCGAAACGAGTGTGGCGTCCATCACCGGGAAAATCCGGGCTTGCTGTTGTACGTTCGGAAAGTCCGGCTTGATCTATCCACGAAAGCGACGCATGAGCGACAGCGATGCCGCACAGTCGGCCTGGGCCCGGGTCGACACCACCGTCCCCCACTCCGCCCGCGTCTGGGACTTCCTGCTGGGCGGAAAGGACCACTTTCCCGTCGACCGCGAGGTCGGCGAGACCCTGCTGAGGGTGTTCCCCGACTTCGCGATGGTCGCCCGGCTGCAGCGCGAGTTCCTGGTCCGTGCGGTCCGGTACCTGGCGGGCGAGGCCGGGATCCGCCAGTTCCTCGACATCGGCACTGGCCTGCCCACCGCCGGCAACACCCACGAGGTCGCCCAGTCGATCGCGCCCGAGTCGCGCGTCGTGTACGTGGACAACGACCCCATCGTGCTCGTGCACGCCCGCGCGCTGCTCACCAGCGCGCCGGAGGGCGCCACCGACTACCTCGACGCCGACGTCCGCGACCCCGGCACGATCCTCACCGGGGCCGCCCGCACCCTCGACTTCACCCGGCCCGTCGCCGTCATGATGCTCAGCATCGCCGGGCAGATGACCGACGCCGACAACCCGTATGGCGTCGTCGAACGCCTGCTCGCCCCGCTGGCCTCCGGCAGCTACCTGGTGCTGAGCGACGGCACCAACACCAACCCCGCCCTCATCGACGCGGTCACCAACTACAACAAGAACGCGCACAACACCTACCAGCTGCGCTCCCCCGACGAGATCGCGCGCTTCTTCACCGGGCTGGAGCCGGTGGAGCCCGGCGTGGTGCCGACCCCGGAGTGGCGGCCCCTGCCCGACCGCTGGGACGAACCGCAGACCGTGGTCAGCGCCGTCTGCGGCGTCGCCCGTAAACCCTGACCCCGGCTACCACCCCGGCGGCCGCCGAGCGTCCGGACGACTCCTCGGCGCCGGTCCACGGCTCCACGTACGTCCGGTTTGGGCCGCCGGGGAAATTCTTGGCTTTCCTACGGCGATGACTGGTGCAAACGCCGGACGTGCCGCCCGTGGACGCGATCCCCGCTGACCTAGTGTCCTAGCGACCGCACCGGGGAGGGAGAGCCATGGACGTCCGCGGACTGCTCCCGCCCTTCCTGCTGCTGCTCATCTGCGAGCGGCCCGGCCACGGGTACGACCTGATCGAGCGGCTGGCACGGCTGGGGGCGGCCGGAACGGAACCCGGCCAGGTCTACCGCGCGCTGCGCTCACTCGAACGCGACGGCCATCTCGCCTCCTCCTGGGTCGCCTCCGAGGCGGGCCCGGCACGCCGGCGGTACGAGCTGACCACCGGCGGGATGGCCGAGCTGGAGGCGTGGATGGGCCGTCTGACCGAGGTCCGCGGGCTGCTGGAGACCTGCCTGACCAGATGGACGCGGATCGCGCCGGACCCCGGCGGTTACGAGCCCGCGCCGGAGAAAGAGGAGGCGCCGTGGGCGAGGACCACGCGTTGACCGCCGTGGCCGCCGCGTTCGAGCGGCGGATGGCACCGGCGGCCGCCATGGGCGAGGACGCCGAGGGGATCGTCCGCGCCTGCCAGGACATGGCCGAACGGTTCAGGAAGGGCGGCAAGCTGCTGGTCTTCGGCAACGGCGGATCCGTGGCCGACGCCCAGCACGTCGCCGTCGAGTTCGCGCACCCGGTGATCGTGGGCAAACCCGCGCTCCCGGCGATCTCGCTGACCACGGACATGGCCCTGGCGACGGGGATCGCCGGCACCCAGGGGCTAGACGGGATCTTCGCGGCCCAGCTGCGGCTGCTGGCCTCTCCGCGCGACATCGCGCTCGGGCTGACCGCCGACGGCCGCTGCGGCGGCGTCCGCGACGGGCTCGCGGCGGCACGCGAACTGGGGCTGCTCACGGTCGCCCTCACCGGGGGACGGGAGGCGCCCGAGGCGCACCACGTGCTCGCCGCCCGTACCGGCGACCCGCTGATCGTCAAGGAGGTGCACGTGACGATGTACCACGTGCTGTGGGAGCTCGTGCACGTCTTCTACGAGCTGGAGGCGGCGCGATGACCGGGCCGTGCTCCGGGGAGACCTGCGTGACCTGCTCCGACGAGGCGATCCCGGTCCGCGTCGTGCGGCTGCTCGGCGACGGGCTGGCCGAGGTGGAGACGGAGGCGGGGCCGGAGGAGGTCAGCGTGGCGCTGGTGGAGGCGCGGGCCGGCGACGTCGTGCTCGTGCACGCCAAGGAGGCCATCGCGGTCGTCCCGTACGGAGGAGAGAACGTGGAGTTCCGGGACGGCGGCGCGCGGGGAGAGCATCGGGCGGGGGATGGGGAGTCATGAGCACGGTCAGTGAGCCCGGCGGGATCGAGAGTCTGTATCCGTTCCTCGCTCCGGCGCCGGCCGACCGGGAGGCGGTCTTCGCCGACCTGTGCGAGTCCACCCGGCGCAAGGCGGACGAGATCGTCGAGCTGCGGCGGTCGCTGGTGGCGCTGCAAGGGGAGCGGCTGGTCGCGTGCGCGCGGGAGCTGGCGGCGGGATTCGACGCGGGGGCGCGGCTGTTCGCGTTCGGCAACGGCGGGAGCAGCACCGACGCCCAGGCCGTGGCGCAGCTGTTCGCCCACCCGCCGGAGCCGTCGCGCCCGGTCCCGGCCGTGCCGCTCGCCCAGGACGTCGCGCTGCTCACGGCGCTGTCGAACGATGTCGGCTACGAGCTGGTGTTCGCCCGGCAGCTCGCCGCGCTCGGGCGTAAGGGCGATGTGGCCGTGGGGCTGTCGACCAGCGGCGCTTCGGCGAACGTGCTCAACGCGATGGGGGAGGCGGCCCGGCGCGGCATGCTCACCGTCGGGCTGGTCGGGTACGACGGCGGGCCGATGGCTCAGGACGACCGGGTGGCGTACCTGTTCGTGGTGCCGTCGGCCTCCGTGCACCGGATCCAGGAAGCGCAGATCACGCTCTGCCACGTGCTGTGGGAGCTGACCCAGCGGGCGTTGACCGGCGAGCTGTGACATGCCGGGGGTGCGCCGGATCCGGGTCCGGGTCGAGGGGCTGGTGCAGGGGGTCGGGTTCCGGCCGTTCGTGTGCGGGCTCGCCGGGAGGCACGGGCTGGCCGGGTTCGTCGGCAACGACCCGCGAGGGGTGTTCATCGAGGCCGAGGGCGCGGCGGCGATGCTGGAGGCGTTCACGGCCGGGCTGACCGTGCAGGCGCCGCCCCTCGCGCTGGTGGAACACGTCTCGATCGAGCACACCGAGCCGCTGGGGGAGATCGGCTTCCGGATCGTCCCCAGCCGTGTGGATGTTTTCCGACCCGTGCGGGAGCTTGCAGGTGCCCTCGGGTCTCCCGGGTTGGCTCGCGGGGGGATCGCGTTGGTCTCGCCGGATGTGGGGACGTGTGAGGCGTGTCTGGGCGAGGTGCGTGATCCCGGGGATCGGCGGTATCGGTATCCGTTCGCGAACTGCACGGATTGCGGGCCGCGTTTCACCATCGTCACCGGTGTGCCGTATGACCGGTGTGCCACGACGATGGCCGGTTTCACGATGTGCGCCGCGTGCGCGCGGGAGTACGGCGATCCCGGCGACCGGCGGTTTCATGCGCAGCCGGTCTGCTGCCCGGCGTGCGGACCGGCCCTGCGGCTGCTGGACGGGGACGGGCAGCCGGTGCCCGGGGACCCGATCGAGGCGACGGCGCGGTGGCTGGAAGAAGGTCGCGTCGTGGCTGTCAAAGGGCTCGGCGGCTACCACCTCGCCGTCCTGGCAGCCCACGGTCAGGCCGTGGCCATGCTCCGGACGCGGAAGCGCCGCGAGAGCCGGCCGTTCGCGGTGATGGCGCCGGACGTGGCGGCGGCGGGGACGCTGGTGCACCTCGATGCCGCCGCGGAACGGCTGCTCACGGGTGTGCGCCGCCCGATCGTGCTGGCTCCGCGACGCCGTGACGCCCCGGTGGCCGAGGCCGTGGCGCCGGGTGCCCGCGATCTCGGGGTGATGCTCCCGTACACGCCGCTGCACCACCTGCTCGCCGACCGGCTGGCCGCGCCGTACGTGCTGACCAGCGGCAACCTCACCGACGAGCCGATCGTCCACCGGGACGAGGACGCGCCGCTCCGGCTGCGGGGCGTCGCCGACGGGTTCCTCACGCACGACCGGCCGATCCACGTGCCCGCCGACGACTCGCTGGTGCGGGTCTTTCGCGGGCGTGAGCTGGTGGTACGGAGGTCACGGGGTTATGTGCCCGGCCCGGTGCGGGTGCCATGGGTGTTCCCCCGGCCGGTGCTCGCCTGCGGAGCCCAGCTCAAGAACACGTTCTGCGTGGCCCGGGGCGGCCAGGCGTTCCTGTCCCAGCACATCGGCGACCTGGAGAACTACGAGACCCTGCGCGCCTTCACCGAGAGCGTCGAGCACTTCTGCCGGATCTTCGGCGTCCGTCCGGCCGTGGTCGCGCACGACCTGCACCCGGAGTACCTGTCGACGGCGTACGCGCTGGAACGTACGGGTGTGGACCTGGTCGGCGTGCAGCACCATCATGCGCACATCGCCTCCTGCCTCGCCGAGCACGGCCACGCCGGTCCTGTTATCGGGGTGGCCTTCGACGGGCTCGGCCTGGGTGAGGACGGCACGCTCTGGGGCGGTGAACTCCTCGTCGCCGACCTCGCCTCGTACCGCCGGGCGGGGCACCTGGAGGCGGTGCCGATGCCGGGCGGTGCGGCGGCGGTGCGTCAGCCCTGGCGGATGGCCGCCGTCTGGCTCGACCATGTCCACGGCGACGCGCTGCCCCCGTTGCCGCTGGTGGACAGGCATCGGGAGCGGTGGCCCGCGATCGTCTCGATGGCGCGTACCGGGACGAACTCCCCGCTCACTTCCAGCGCCGGACGGCTCTTCGACGCGGTCGCCGCGATCGCCGGTGTCCGCGACGTCATCACGTACGAAGGCCAAGCCGCGGCTGACCTGGAAGCCCGCGTGGACCCCGACGAGCAGGCCGCCTACCCGGCCCGGCTGCACTCCCAGGAGGAGGAACTGGTCATCGGCGCCGGGGATCTGGTCAGGGGTGCGGCCGAGGATGTGGTCGCGGGGGTGGACGCGGGACGGGTGGCTGCTCGGTTCCATCGAGGGCTGGCGGAGGCGGTCGTCCGGGCGGTGCGGGTGCTCGCCGGACGGACAGGGCTTCGTACGGTGGCGCTGTCCGGGGGCGTTTTCCAGAACACCGTCCTGCTGGAGGCGATCGTGTCGGGTCTGGAACGGGAGCGGTTCGAGGTGCTGGTCCACTCCCGGGTGCCACCGGGGGACGGCGGCATAGCGCTGGGGCAGGCGGTCGTCGCCGCTGCGCAAGACCGCCTGCGCCGCTGACCCCGTACCAGGGTCAGCAGATGCGCGGCAGCGGGTCGCCGACGAGGAGGTCGACGATCCGGGTGCCGCCGAAGGCCGTCTTGAGGAGCACCCTGCCCGGCGGGTCGGCTTCGACGGTGCCGATGACGGCGGCGCCCTCGCCGGCCGGGTGACGGCGGAGTGCGTCCACGGCGGCCGAGGCGTGGTCGCCGTCGACGACGGCCACGAATCTGCCCTCGCACGCCACGTACAGCGGATCCAGGCCGAGCAGTTCGCAGGCGCCGCTGACGACCGGGAGGACCGGGACGGCGCGTTCGTCGACCGTGACCGCGACCCCGGCGCCGCGGGCGACCTCGTTGAGTACGGTCGCGACCCCGCCCCGGGTGGCGTCGCGCATCATCCGCACGGGGACGGCGTCGAGGAGCGCGGCGACGGCGTCGTGCAGGGGCGCGGTGTCGGAGGTGAGGTCGGCCTCGATGTCCAGCTCGCCCCGGGCGATCAGGATGGTGATGCCGTGCTCGCCGATGGGGCCGGACACGATCACCGCGTCGCCGGGCCGGACCTGGGTGTCGCCCAGGGTGACCGGCCGGTCCAGGGTGCCGATGCCGGACGTGGTGATGTAGCAGCCGTCGGCCTTGCCGCGCTGGACCACCTTGGTGTCGCCGGTCACCACCCGCACCCCGGCCTTCGCGGCGGCGGCCGCCATGGAGGCGGTGATGCGGCGCAGGTCGGCGATGGGGAAGCCCTCTTCCAGGACGAACCCGGCCGACAGGTACATCGGCCGAGCCCCGCAGACGGCCAGGTCGTTGACGGTGCCGTTGACGGCGAGGTCGCCGATGTCGCCGCCGGGGAAGAACAGCGGCGAGACCACGTACGAGTCGGTGGTGAAGACCAGCCGGCCGGTGCCGAGGTCGAGCGTGGCGCCGTCGTCGAGCGGCTGGAGCGCCGGGTTGGCGAAGGCGTCGACGAAGACGGCCTCGATGAGCGTCCGCGAGGCCTTGCCGCCCGCGCCGTGCGCCAGCGTCACCCGCTCCTCGCTGATCTTCGGCTTGCGGCGGCGGGCGCGTTCGATGCGCTCCAGCACCTGCTCCTCGCGGGACGCCGGGGCGTGCCGGTCGGCCGCCTCGGCCAGGGCGCGTTCGGCCCACTCCGCGGTGCGCTCGGTCACGGCCGCTCTCCTATGACGACGGGTTCGCGCCGCCGGGTGAGGCGGCCGAAGTTGTAGTAGGCGGCGCAGGCGCCCTCAGAGGAGACCATGCAGGTGCCGATGGGCGTCTCGGGTGTGCAGGCGGTGCCGAAGACCTTGCACTCCCAGGGCCTCAGGACGCCTTTCAGCACCTCGCCGCACTGGCACGCCTTCGGGTCCGCGACCCGTACTCCTGGTACGGGGAAGCGCGTCTCGGCGTCGAAGGCCGCGTACGCGTCGCGCATCCGCAGCGCGGAGTGGGCGATGAAGCCCAGCCCGCGCCACTCGAAGTGCGGCCGGAGCTCCATCACCTGGGAGATGGCCGTCAGCGCCCTGCGGTTGCCGTCCCACGGCACCACCCGGGTGTACTGGTTCTCCACCTCGGACCGGCCCTCGGCGCGCTGCCGCAGCAGCATGTGGACCGCCTGCAGCACGTCCAGCGGCTCGAACCCGGCGCACACCAGCGGCATGCCGTAGTCGCGGGCGATGAAGCCGTACGGGCGGCAGCCGATGACGGTGGAGACGTGGCCGGGGCCGATGAAGCCGTCCAGCCGCATGTCGGGCGAGTCGAGGATGGCCTTGATCGCCGGGATGATCGTGACGTGGTTGCAGAAGACCGCGAAGTTCCGGATGCCCTCGGCCTCGGCCCGCAGCACGGTCATGGCCGTGGACGGCGCGGTGGTCTCGAAGCCGATGGCCATGAAGACGACCGTGCGGTCCGGGTTCCGGCGGGCGATCTTCAGCGCGTCCAGCGGCGAGTAGACCATGCGGATGTCCGCCCCGGCGGCCTTGGCGTCGAAGAACGACCCCTGCCCGCCCGGCACCCGCATCATGTCGCCGAAGGACGTCATGATGACGCCCGGCTGCCGGGCGATCGCGATGGCGTCGTCGATGCGGCCCATCGGGATGACGCAGACCGGGCAGCCGGGGCCGTGCACCAGCGACACCGACTCGGGCAGGAAGTCCTCCAGCCCGTGCTTGTAGATCGCGTGCGTGTGGCCGCCGCACACTTCCATGAACGTGTAGCGCCGGCCGGGTTCACACAGGTCCCGGATGCGCTGCGCCAGCTCCCGGGCCTGTCCCGGGTCGCGGTATTCATCGACGAACCGCACTGCCCCCGCCTTTCAGGTGATGTCCGATTCCGCGAGCGCTTCGAGCTCGTCGGTGTACGCCTGCCCGAGACCGCGCAGGAGGGCGAGCGTGGCCGCCGCCTCCCGTTCGTCGATCTTGGACATGGCGAAGCCGACGTGCACGAGCACCCAGTCGCCGACTTGGATTCCCTCCTCGGCGACGAGTCCGACGTTGATGGCCCGCCGGACGCCCGCGACCTCGACCTTGGCGAGTTCGGGTTGTCCGGGGATGAGTTCGACGATCTCGCCGGGGATGCCCAGGCACATCGGCCGCCTCGCTCCTTTCACATCCGGGTGATTTTGAGGTAGCGCTTCATGGCGGGCAGTTCCCGCCACATCATGGCGAGCAGCGCGGCCCCGGCGAACAGGGCCAGCAGCTTTCCTCGATGCCGCATGTCGTCTTCACCTCCTTCCGGGCTAGCTGGGTGACAGGTTCGGCATGATCGGCAGGATCGGGTTCTCCTTGCCGGGGCGGATGCCGGTCGAGCGGCGCGCGTCGGCCGTGTCGTCCGGGTTGTGGCCCACCTGGCGGCGGTAGGCGCCCCTCGCGTTGCCCTGCCGTACGCCCTTGACGTGCGAGGGCGTGTCGGGCGCGACGTCGGGTCTGCCCACGCGGATCTTCCCCATGTCGTCCTCCTTCTCAGGTGCCGAGTTCGGCGAAGAAAGTCCCGATGCGGTCCCAGAGCCGCTGGCCGCCGGACATGCCCGTCCACTCCTCGCGGACCAGGGCGACGAGCCGGTGGCAGACGTCGATGGGGACGAGCCAGCGTTCGTCCAGGCCGCGCACGATCGCGACCAGGAAGGCCTCCACCGAGGACTCCATCGTCTGGAGCTCCGGGTAGCGGCCGGTGAGCCGCTCCCACGCCTCGCCGTCCACCTCCCAGCGGGTGGCGCCCACCGGGCTCGGATAGTGGGCCAGCACCGCGCCGTCCGCTTTCCGTACGAAGAACGCCAGGCCGACCGGCACCCCCAGCTCGGACGGCGGCGGGCCGGTAAGCCGGATCCGCCGCGACGGCACCAGCCGGAACTTGCCCAGGGCCGCCTCCGACCGCTCGAACAGCAGCGCGCAGGCACGGCAGGCGCAGAGCACCTGGTCCTTCCGCTCCTCCAGCAGGTGGGCGTGGTCGGCGGGCAGCGGCTCGCCGCAGAGTTCGCACGGCTCGGCGGCCCGCCGCCGGGCGACCCGCCGGTTGACGACCCGGGCGAGCGCGCTGTCGGTCATGGGGCCGCCCTCGACGTGGCCGAGCGCCGCGCCAGCGAGTCGACGGGGATGAACGCCGGGCCCGGCCCCTTCTCGGGCGGCTTCCCGGCGGGGATCTGGTGCAGCATGAACAGGTGGGCCAGCAGGACGTCCTCCGCCAGCGCCGGGCCGAGGTCCGGATAGGCGGCGGCCCGGTCCATGATGCGGGCGAGCGCCTCCCCGTACACCTCGGCGAGCGTGGCGACCGCGTCCAGCGCCTGCTCCGCGACCGGCCCGGAGGTCTGCTCCAGCTCGCTCAGCAGCTCCTCCAGCAGCTCCAGGCGGCCGGCGACGTCGCGCTCGTCCAGCCGGGGCCGGTCAGTCATGGCCGCCGCCGAACATCGGCGAGTGCAGCTTGCGCAGCGTGCGGCCCTTGCCGAGGTACATGTGGACGCCGCAGGGCAGGCACGGGTCGAAGCTGCGGACCGCGCGCATGATGTCGACGCCCTTGAAGTTCTCCGGCCCGTTCTCCTCGAAGATCGGCATGTCCTGCACGGCGTCCTCGTACGGTCCCGGCGTGCCGAAGCGGTCGCGCGGGCTGCCGTTCCACGGGGTCGGCGGGTACGGGTGATAGTTGGCGATCTTGCCTTTCTCGATGACGAGGTGGTGGGAGAGCACGCCCCGCACCGCCTCGTGGAAGCCGACGCCGATCGCCTGGTCCGGCACGTCGAAGTCCTGGAAGACCTTGGTGTCGCCGTCGCGGACCCGCTCCAGCGCCCGCTCGACGAAGTACACGGCCATCGCGGCCGCGTAGGCCACGAAGTAGACCCGGGCCCGGTTGCGCTCGATGGCGTTCGACCACTGCGGGATGCGCCACTCCAGCGTCATCTCCGGCAGCGTGGTCCCCTTGGGCAGGTGGATCTGCACGCTCGACCCGGTCGACTTCACGTACGGGGTGTCCACGAGGTTGGCCAGCGCGGTGGTGTAGAGCCGCGCGAACGGGCCGCCTCCGGTGTCCAGCGGCAGGTGGTCGCCGGTGCGCGGGTCCAGCCAGCGCGGGCTCATCACCCAGCTGTAGTTGCCGTCGAAGTCCCGCTTCTGCGGGGCGGGCAGCGTGGTCTGGTTCCACGGGTGGCGCATGTCCACCGGGTTGCCGAGCGGGTCGTGGGTGACGAACGGCTTCTCGTTCACCCAGTCGTCGTAGTAGGAGCTGCCGAGCAGGATGCGGATGCCGAGGTTGATGTCGACCAGGTTCGTGGTGATCAGCTCGCCGTCGACGACGATGCCGGGGGTGACGTACATCGCCTTGCCCCACTCGTTCATCGTCTCGTAGCGGTAGTCGACGACCTCGGGGTCCTGGAAGGCGCCCCAGCAGCCGAGCAGGATCCGGCGCCGGCCGACCTCCTCGTAGCCGGGCAGGGCCTGGTAGAAGAAGTCGAAGACGTCGTCGTTGAGCGCCACGGCCCGCTTGATGAAGTCGATGATGTTCATCAGCCGCGACAGGTAGTCGGTGAAGACGCTCGGCGAGGGCATGGTGCCGACGCCGCCGGGATACAGCGTCGACGGGTGCACGTGCCTGCCCTCCATCAGGCAGAACATCTCCCGGGTGACGCGGCTGATGTGGAGCGCCTCCTTGTAGATGTCGCCCTCGAAGGGGTTGAACGCCAGCATGATGTCGGCGATCGTGCGCTTGCCGTGGATGGCGGCGTTCGGCGCCTCGGCGGTCTCGGCGCGGCGCAGCACGCTCGGGTTGGTGCCCTTGACCATCGCTTCGCAGAAGTCGACGAAGACCAGGTTGTCCTGGAAGAGCGTGTGGTCGAACATGTACTCGGCCGCCTCGCCGAGATTCATGATCCACTCAGCGAGTTTCGGGGTCTTGATCCCGTACGCCATGTTCTGTGCGTAGATCGAGCACGTCGTGTGGTTGTCTCCGCAGATGCCGCAGATGCGGCTGGTGATGAAGCCGGCGTCGCGCGGGTCCTTGCCCTTCATGAACACCGAGTAGCCGCGGAACAGCGAGGACGTGCTGTGGCACTCCACCACGCGCTGGTTCTCGAAGTCGATCTTCGTGTAGATGCCCAGGTTGCCGATGATGCGGGTGATCGGATCCCACGACATCTCGACGAGCTGACCCGGCTTGGGCGTCGCTCTCTCCTGCTGCTCGATGGCCATCCGTCGTCTTCCCCTTCTCTCGTGCCGGCCGGTCTACGGACGCCAGCGCGGGTCGTAGCCGCTGGTCAGCGCCTCACGGTTGTGCCGCCACCGGGGCTCTCTGTTGGCGGTGTGGTTGGTGATGCCGCGCATCCGGCGGATGAAGGCGCCGTACGGCTTGATCAGCGTCGAGGACAGGTTGGCGCCCGGCGGCATGTCCATGAACGGCATGAACTTGTCCGGGAAGCCGGGCATGGTGCAGGCGATGCAGATGCCGCCCACGTTGGGGCAGCCGCCGATGCCGCGCATCCACCCCCGCTTGGGCACGTTGCAGTTGACCACCGGACCCCAGCAGCCCACTTTCACCTGGCACTTCGGCGAGTTGTAGTCGCCCGCGAAGTCGCCCTGCTCGTAGTAGGCGGCACGGTCGCAGCCCTCGTGGACCGTCTTGCCGAACAGCCACTGGGGCCGCAGCATCTCGTCCAGCGGAGGCGGCGGCGCGCTGCCGGCCGCGTGGTGGAGCACCCAGGTCAGCGTCTCCATGAAGTTGTCCGGCTGGACCGGGCAGCCCGGCACGTTGACGATCGGCAGCCCGCCGGCCGACCGGAAGTCCCAGCCGAGGTAGTCGGCCAGGCCCATGCAGCCCGTCGGGTTGCCCGCCATCGCGTGGATGCCGCCGTACGTGGCGCAGGTGCCGATGGCGACGACCGCCCAGGCCCGGGGCGCGAGCCGGTCGATCCAGTCGTTCAGGGTCATCGGGTCGCCGGTCGCCGGGTCGTTGCCGAACGACGTCCAGTAGCCGTCCCCGTTGATGTTCTCGTTCGGCACCGAACCCTCGATGACGAGCATGAACGGCTCCAGCTCGCCCCGGGCGGCGGCCCGGAACGGGGCCAGGTAGTCCTCGCCGCCGAGGCTGGGCGAGAGCACCTTGTTGTGCAGGTTGACCTTGGGCAGCCCCGGGATGAGGCCGGTCACCACGTCCTCGATCGCGGGCTGGGTCGCCGCGGTGATCGACACGGTGTCGCCGTCGCAGCTCATGCCCTCGGAGATCCACAGGATGTCGATCTCGTCGTACCCGGCGGCCTGGCCGCTCTTGTCCTGGGTCTGCGTCATCTCGGCACCTCGCTGGTGAGAGCGTCCGGCTGATAACTGATCGACTCGACGACGACCTCGGTGTCGCCCGAGAGCTCGACGTCGACGCCGCCGCAGCGCGGGCAGGCCACCAGCGCGAGCGCGTCGGCCGCGGGCGTCTTCGCCCCGCAGCCGCGGCAGCTCACCGCCGGCGGCTCGGTGACCAGCTCCACCCGCGCGTCCTGCGCCGGGGTACCGGCCGCGGCCACGCGGAAGCCCTGCTCGACGACCTCCGGATCGGCCTCGTGCCCGGCGAAGGTGGCCCGGACGCGGACCGCCGCCACCCGCCGCTTCCCGGCGCGGCGCAGGACCGCCCGGACGATCTCGTCGCACAACCCTGTCTCATGCATCGGCGCGTTCCTTGTCTTGTCGGTTCGCTTCCTCACGGGCCAGAGCGGTCACCAGGTCGGCCGCGCCGTCCACGGCGGCGGCGACCGGCTCCGACAGGCCCATCACCTCGTCGATCACCAGCGGCCGGCAGCCGACCAGCAGCACCCGGTCCACGCCGCCGCCCAGCTTGCGCAGCAGTTCCAGCACGGCCAGCGGGTGCATGCCGTGCCCGTTCACGGGCGGCATCGACTCCGGGGCCGGTTCGTCGTCGATCTCCAGCACGGCCACGGTGCCCGGCGGGCCTTCCACCTCGACCGCGTCCACCATGATCAGCGTGTCGTACGAGCCGCCCAGCAGCTCATAGGCCAGGTGGACGCCGCGGATGCCGTAGTCGGCCACCGTCACCGGCCCCGGCACAGGCTGCATCCGCCGCACCACCTCGACGCCGAACCCGTCGTCGCCCAGGAACACGTTGCCGATCCCGGCCACCAGCACCCGCCTCATACCGGCTCACCGTCCAGCGGCTCGGTCTCCTCGGGCGCGAAGTAGCGGAACCTGCCGTACCAGAGGT
The DNA here is from genome assembly GCF_040675175.1 of Nonomuraea sp. NPDC049649. Taxonomy (NCBI): domain Bacteria; kingdom Bacillati; phylum Actinomycetota; class Actinomycetes; order Streptosporangiales; family Streptosporangiaceae; genus Nonomuraea; species Nonomuraea sp. NPDC049649. The sequence goes on along the minus strand of NZ_JBFAOH010000034.1, from coordinate 3,750 downwards.
TCAGCTCGGCCGCCGGGTCGTCCTCCAGCGTCACCGCGAGATGGCGGGCGCCGTCCACGTCGAGCAGCACCGCCTCCACCCGGGCCGTCCTGCCGTCGAGGAACATGTCCTGCGGGTCGGTGCCCTGCAGCCGGGGACGCAGCCGGACCCGGCTGCCCTTGCTCACCCGGACCCCGGCGATCTCGACGCTGTCGGTGTCCGGCGAGACCGACTTGTCCGCCTCCGGATCCCACCAGGGCACCCCGGGCCGGGTCTCCTCCGCGGGGTTCCAGGTGGTGCCGTGCAGGCGCGCCAGGTCCTCCGGGGTCATCGCCTCGACCCGGTCCAGGATGGCGGCGGCCCGTGGGTCGGTGGCGCGCGCCTCGCGCTTCTCGGCGTCGGTGAGCGTCAGCGTCCGCAGCGACAGGATCTCGTCGATCTCGCCCGCGTCGTACAGGTCCCCGGGGCTCTCCGGCGCGATACGCGGGTTGTCGTAGAGCAGGATCGGCGACGACAGCACCACCTGGTCGCCGCTCAGCACGGGGAACGTGTGCGCGTTCACGCAGCCCGCCGCCGCGCTCTCCGCCCAGGCCGGGGGCTCCAGCAGCGACACGAACCGGCCGCCGGGCACCGCCATCAGCAGATGGGCGGCGATCAGGGCGTGCCGCAGCGCCTCATCCCTGGATGCCTCCGCCCCGGGCTCCCGCCCGGCGTTCTCCACTCGTACGCGCAGCTTGAGAACATCGTCGGCGCAGAGGGTCAGCGACAGCGCGACCTGCGCGTGCAGCGGCCACTCGCGCCAGCGGGTCCGCCCCTCCGCGCCCGGCAGCGGCGTCACCGTCTCGAAGCCCGGCACCCGCAGGTCGAACCGCTTCTCGCCGGACAGCAGCTCCGCCACGGACGCCCTGATGTCGTGCTCGCGCGGCACCGCCTCGTCGAAGCTCAGCGTGTCGCCGACCTGGTCGGCGGCGCGGTGGCCGCCGTCCGGCAGCCGCTCCTCGGGTGTACGGCGGCGCAGGTGCAGGAAGCGGAGCCGGAGGTGCACGGGGGCGTCGGCGGGCGCGACGAGCAGGCACTCGGTCTGCTGCCACCACGACTCGGTGGACCCGGCGACCCCGCCGCCGTGCAGCCCGTGCGCCCGCGCCCAGGGCTCCGGCAGCACCACGCCGAACTGCCACCGGACCCGGTTCTTCGGCGAGGAACGGCGATAGGGGTAGAGCAGGTAGCCCTCGTACAGGATCGCGTCCGCGACCGCGCGGGCCGCCCGGAAGCCGGGCGCGGCGTCGATGCCGTTCGCGTCCACGATCGGGTTGCCCCCCTCTTGTCCCAGGTCGTACGTGACTCTTTCGGTATAGCCACGCCGTCCCGGGACAAGTAGGTGAAGTGCTCCCCTAGGTGACGTTCTCACTTAGCGGCTCTTGGTGATCCCTCCGGGAGAGAACCGGGGCTTCCGCTCCTTACCCCGGTTTCTGCCCAACGGGAATTGCCCGCCGCTTTGCCCTACCGCTGGGGCTCGTAGTGCAGCCCGGTGATCCCGCAGTCGAACGGACGTGCGGAGACCAGGCGGAGCCGCTGGTAGGAGCCCGCCGGGAAGACCGGCATGCCGTCCCCGACCGCGGCCGGGTTGACGAACAGATGGAACTCGTCGACGAGCCCCGCGGCGATCAGGTTCGACACCAGCGTGCCGCCCCCGTACACGATGAGGTCGCCGCCCGGCTCCGCCTTCAGCCGGTTGACGATCTCCGTCAGGTCGCCGCCGGCCACGGTGACGTTCTCCCAGGGCGACTCGGTGAGGCTGTTCGAGATGACCGTCTTGGGGGTGTTGTTCATCCAGTCGATCGACTCCTGGTCCTCGCCCTCCGGCCCGGCCGCCCAGGCCGGGATGAACCCCTCGGCGAGCTTGCGGCCCAGGATCATGTGGTCGACCGACTTGGTGAGCGCGTTGACATGGTCGTTGAGGTCGCCGGACCACGGGACGGTCAGCCAGTCCATCGCTCCGCCCGGGCCCGCCATGTAGCCGTCGACGCTGGTCTGGACCTGGAGCTTGAGCTTGCGCATGAGGTGTGTTCCTTTCCGAGTTCCGCTGCTTCGAGTCTGGCGACGTGCCCTTACGGGCTTCTTACGCTCTTCTTCCGGTTCACGGCTTGAGCGGCGTCCAGGCGTAAGCGTCGCCGCGCCGCTCGATCCGGCCGAGCCCCGGGAAGGCCAGATGGTAGGCGTGGACCAGCAGTTTCTCGTCGGCCGCCCACGCCAGCAGCGCGCGGCGGCTGCGTACCGCCCGTTCACGGTCGAGGTCCCAGGGCGTGCACCACGTGGGGTGGGCCAGCTGCAGCGGGTCGTGGAAGGTGTCGCCCAGGCAGAGCAGCCGGTCCCCGCGCGACTTCAGCAGGAGCGCCATGTGCCCCGGGGTGTGGCCGGCCGCCTCGACCGCGTGGACGCGGGGCAGGATCTCCTCGCCGTACTCGACCGTACGGAGTCTCTCCCCGAAGCGGCGGATGGCCTCCCGCGCGGGCCGGCGCTGTTCCTCGGGCGCCCGCGCCGCGCTCCGCGACCAGAACCGCACCTCGTCGGCGTGCGCGATCCCGGCCGCGTGGGGGAACGCGGCGCCCCGGGCGTGGTCCTCGTGCAGGTGCGTGAAGACCACGACGTCAGGTTCGGTTGTGAGGCCGTCGCGGAGCCTGCCGACCAGGGCGGCGCGCTCGGGACCCTGGCCCTGGAAGTTCCGGCCGAACCCGGTGTCGACCAGCGCGAGGCCGTCCGGGGTCGCCACGCAGAGGCAGTTGTAGCCGCAGGTCACCTCTGTCCGGCCGGTCCGGTCGAGCTCCTCTTGGGGCGCGCCGTTTTCGGGCGAGAAGAAGTCCGCCAGCGGGAACTCCAGCCGGCCGTCGCTGATCACGGTGCAGGCGAGCTCGCCGACCGCGAAACGGTGGGTCCGCATGGGGACACCCTGCCCGCGGTCCGCTGAAAGTTTCAGGGGCCGCCGCAGGTCACCCGGGGGAGAGGTGCGTGACGGTTGACGGCGGGGCGCGGGCGTGGGATCAATCGCCGGAAAGCGCTTACCTGAAGGGAGAAGGTCGTGTTACCTCGAAAAGCCTGGCGGTGCCTGCTCACCGTCCTGGCCGCCCTGGCCACGGCGCTGACCGGCGTCGTCGCCCTCCAACTACCCGCCCAGGCGGCCAGCGTCGACACCAACGCCTGGTACGTGCTGGTCAACCGGCACAGCGGCAAAGCCCTCGACGTCTACAACCTGGCCACCAACGACGGCGCCCCGATCGTCCAGTGGGCCCGCAACGACGGCAACCAGCAGCAGTGGCAGTTCGTCAGCTCCGGCGACGGCTACTACCGGCTCAAATCCCGTCACAGCGGCAAGGTCCTGGACGTGTACGAGTGGAACGCCGAGGGCGGCGCCCAGATCGTGCAGTGGGCCGACCTCAACGGCTGGAACCAGCAGTTCCGGCTGGCCGACTCCGACGGGGGCCACGTGCGGCTGATCAACCGGCACAGCGGCAAGGCCCTGGAAGTGTGGGAGTGGTCAACTGCCGACGGCGCCCGCATCTCCCAATGGGACGACCTCAACGGTGCCAACCAGCAGTGGCAGCTCGTCAAGATGGGCAGCGGCGGCGGTGACAGCGGTGACGGCAGCGGTCCTTGGCCGTCCGACACCGGCAGCGTCCATCAGACCACCACCCGCAACGTCGGCACCTTCTTCGACGGCGGCATGAAGCGCTACTACGGCATCGGCGACGGCGGCCAGAGCGAGAGCCAGGACCC
>NZ_JBFAOH010000033.1:0-67728 GCF_040675175.1 Nonomuraea sp. NPDC049649 | reverse complement strand
TGACGGGGTTATTGGAGAAGTCGTGTCACTAGGGCTTTTCGTCGTTTCCACTAGGCCGTAACGCGCCGACCTGCGGTTTCAGGCCCGAACGCGCCCTGGATCATGGATTAGCTGCGGAACGCAGGCACGTGGGCGTTTCCCTTTGCGATGTTCGTGTTCGTCTCGGGCATGGTGGAACTCCTTGTCGTTGGTCCTTCGGTGGACAACTCCTCGGCCAGAGCTGCCGCGAACGTCGCCGCGTGGGCGACAGCGCGCGGCTGCCACTGCTCTCGGTCTGTAGCCTCCTTGGTGCCGTCGGCCCGGTCACTGATTCCTCGGACGACGACGACCGGCAGCGCCCGGTTCAAGTGGCCGGCCTGTGCCACGCCGGCGCCTTCCATCTCGATTGCGCGCGCGTCGTTGTAGTGCTCGCGGATCCAGTGGGCGTGCGCGGAAAGCCGGGAGTTCAGCACCACCTCCCCCGCAGCGATCGGCCCGAAATGCACCTGCGGTCGAGGGTTGAGGTCCCCAGCCCATGTACCGGTGCGGTGCAGGTGCTGGGCGATCTGGTCAGCGGCATGCGAGGTCTCCCAGACGCGGGGACGGCTCTTGAAGCCACCGTCCTCGCTTGTGCCCCCATGAAACGCATAGACGTGCGTAGCCACCACGACATCGCCAAGAGCGATGTGGGCGTGCAGGGCGCCGGCCACGCCGACGAAGAGCAGCGCGGCCGGCCGGAACTCGGCGATGGCGCGTTCCGCCAGCACCGCCGCGGAAAGGTTGCCCTTGCCGACATGGGCCAGGACCAACTGGCATCGCCCGCCCCCAAGCCGCCCCATTTCGAAGAGGGTGCCTTGGGAGTGCCGGTGCAGGCGCAGGTCGGCCAGCCTTTCGCGGACCGCTTGGTATTCCAGGTCCAGTGCGGTCAGGATCACAACGGGGCTCACGGCGCCGGCTCCTTTCCATTCGGCGAGACGATCGGTCGGATCATCGGGGGGTACAGCACCTCGCGAGGGCCAGCCCTGAACAGCCGGGCTGGGCGGCCAGTCGCGGCTTTGCGCGCCGAACCGGCCGGGATGATGAATCCGTCGGTTCTCTGAACCTTGCGGTAGAAATTCCGGGGATCGAGCGGGATCCCCCAGACCGCCTCGTACACGTCCTGGAGATCCGTAATCGTGAACGTCGGCCCGCAGAAGGCCGTAGCGAGTGCGGAGTGTTCGAGCTTGACGCGCGCACGCTCGATGCCGTCCGCGACGATGCGCCGATGATCGAAAGCGAGGTCCAGTTCCCCGGAGAGCACTCGGTCGGTGGGCTGCCAGCCGGCGCCGGCGGCATCTGTCCCGGCGGTCGGCTCGGGCAGGCGGGGGGCGATGGCCAAGAAGGCGACGCTCACCACCCGGCCGCGCGGGTCGCGTCCCGGGTCGTCGTAAATGCCCAACTGCTCCAGCCGTAACGTCTCGACGTCGAGGTCGGCTTCCTCCGCCAGTTCCCTGTGCGCCGCGGCTAGAAGGCTTTCTTGCGCATGCTGCAGAAAGCCGCCTGGTAGCGCCTGAGCCCCCTTGTACGGCTCAATGCCGCGCTCGACGAGCAGCACGTGCAGGCGCGCATCACGCAACGTCAGGATCACCAGGTCAACGGCGAGCAGAATCGCGGGCGGCTCCCATCGGTCGTCGGTCACGGGCCCGACTCTATGTTCTTGTCAATCTGACAAAAAGTAGCGTCGTGGTTAGCTTTAGCCATCCACTGGTGGTGTGCAGCTGCTGCGCTTCCCCTACGTCGAACCATTCGCCCATTTACGTCCCGTATGTCGCACTCCAGGGCTGGTACGCAGATGACAGTACGCCGCTCCTCCGACACTTTCGGGTGCTGGCGAGCGGCAGGCAGGTCTTGGGAATATGCCAGCCAGGCAGCGTAAGCAATGCCCCCAGACTCCGGAGTTCGAAAGCACCCCATAGTGGAGCGGATGGGTCAAATGGCTGGAGGGTTGTCCTGAACAGCGACGGAATGTTCCACATCGACGAATCCAATCGCCTCCTCGCGATGCATCTGACGCCTTACAAGGCAGAAGAGGTGCTCCAGGAACTGCTCGCCACTCACCCGGACCTCCTGGCTGGCGGGCAGATGACGCCCGGAGATCCCCGCCGTTGGCTCCTGATCCGGCGCGAGGCCGGTGTCCCCGACCGTGATGGAGGCGGCGAACGCTGGAGCCTCGATCACCTCTTCGTCGACCAGGACGGCATCCCCACCCTCGTCGAGGTCAAGCGCGCCAGTGACAGCCGCATCCGCCGCGAGGTCGTCGGCCAGATGCTCGACTACGCCGCCAACGGAGTTCTTTACTGGCCCGTACTCAATCTTCAGGCTCTGTACGAGCAGACTCAGCGCGACTCCGGCCGGGATCCACAAGAGGTGGTCGCTCAGTTCTGCGAGGACGACACGATCACCGTGGAGACCTTCTTCGCCAAGGTCGGCGACAACCTGCGAGCAGGCAGGGTTCGGATGGTTTTCGTCGCCGACGCCATCCCCGATGATCTCCGGCGCATCGTCGAGTTCCTCAACGAACAGATGAACCCCGCGGAGGTTCTCGCGGTAGAGGTCAAGCAGTATGTCGCGGAGAATCACGGATGGCGCACCCTCGCCCCGACCGTGTACGGACGCACCGCAGCCGCCGCCGCCAAATCCGCCGTCGCGCGGCCGAGCCTGAGCGAGCTTCGCGACTCGGCAGACGAAGACGTCCGCGCCCTATGGACCCTGCTCGAGCAGTGGGCGGACGAGGAAGGGATCATACTCACCCATACCACCGCAGGCGTCATCGTCCCGAGCCATAACGGCCTGCGAATCGCGCAGCTCTACCCGAGGAACCGGGCTCTGTGCATCAACCTTGACCCGCTTCGCGCTCGGGGGCGCAATGAACTGGCGGACACCTGCCTCGCGACCTTGCGCGCGCTGACGAGCAAGTCACTGACATCGGCCTACCCGTTCTTTCCCGCGCCTGATGCTGTGGCCAAGTGGGACGACATCGCCAAGCTCCTCAACCAGCTCGCTACGGCGTGAGGCGTGGGGAGGCCATAAAGCACGGCCACAGATCCATCAATCTCCGTAGCTCATGGGATGCCTGGTAGGGAGGCGGGGATCTGTCAAGATGAGTTCCCGTTTTTCCGGCGGATACGTAGCAGGCATACGAGGTGTACGGGAGCGTATGGCTTAGGTAGTGTCCAGGGCGTGCGTCTGAATGATCGCCGTCTGACTGTTGTTGCCGCAACGCTCGCTGTTTTCGCTGCTCTGGGTGGTTGCACGGGGAACTCCGACAGGCCGTCATTCGATGAGGCGTCGAAGCAGCTCATTGCGGACGGCGACAAGCTGGTCAACTCTCAAGCATTGGGGTCTACGGGGTCAGCGAGCGCGACTGAAAAGGCCAGTCAGGATAGCGAAGCGGGTTGTTTGAAAGGTGAGGTTCAGCGATTCTTCCGGGCGCAAGGTGATCTCACAGGGCCGCCGTATGTGCACTCACCGGGTAGCGTAGCCGCGCTGATGTCGAGCTGGCTACGGCTGCAGGGCTACGAGAAGATCGTGGATGACCTAGATCTTCGCGACGAGAACCTTGGCATGGCAGTGCTGCGGCACCCGACTACCGGGATCACCTTTGTGGTCACCGTACGCGCTGAACAGAAGCCGAATATTCTGATCGTCGGCAAGACCAGTTGCTACGAACGCAATAGCTGATCTCGGTCTAGCTGGGCATTTGCGCCGCCTCCGCGCGTGCGAGCTGGGCCTGCTTACGGAGGCGCTCAGCGGTGGTGGTGCAGCTCTCTTTGAGCTGGCTGATTTCTCGTTGCATCTGCAGGGCATGAGTAGTGAAACGCCCTGCGGCAGGCCCCTTCCAGAACATGTCGACGCTCTCGGGCCTTGCCAGCGCGCCGGCGAAGACGCCGTTCAGCGCCTCGGCATAGTTCATGAGCTTGCTGGCGAGCAGTTCCTTCTCGGCTGCTTGCCGGAGTAACTGGTTCTGGCTCGGAATCGTCACCTATCCCCCTCGTTGTTTCAGGGCCGAGACGAGCGCGTCATGGAGCCGCCCGCGGAACGCCATCCGTACCTCGTTGCGCTGAGAGTCGGTCAGCGGTTTCTGCCCGTGCTGGGCGAGCGATTCATTCACCCAATCCGCCTGCCGCTGGACGATGCCGTCCGCGACGGACTCCGCCGTTGCCGGTGTCTTCTCGTCGAGGTAGTCCGTGATCAAGCTCTTCAGGACGTCTTTGGCCTCATCCAGTCCGGTGTCTCGGGCGGTGGCCACGGTGGGGTCCTGGATCGGCCAGTACTTGTTCGAGAGCCACGAGACGGGCAGCAGCGCGACCCCCGCGAGCCAGTCGGCGTATTCGTCGTCCGTCCACTCGGCGTGGGTCGAGCCGGCCAGCATCAGATTCGCGACGCCTCCTGCCAGCGCCGCCCGGTGGGTGTACTGGTCCTGGGTGGCTTCGTCTCCGAAGGGCCTGAATCGACCGATGTCGAGGCTCACGGTGTAGTCCTGTGACGCCTTCATCAGGATTGTCGCCGCGTCCTTGTCCTGCATCAGGCCGCCCATGAACCGGGAAGCGTCGTCGGGGGCGAGGGTGTCCCACGGTGAGGTGGGGAAGGTCGCTGCCAGTTCCGGGGAGTCGCGTTTGGACTGTCCGCGGGCGAGCTGGTCGAGGTAGGGCGCCACGTTCTTGGCCAGGGTTTCGCTGATCGGGGAATCCTTGATCGTGCCCCATCTGCCGCCGATCCACGGGCTGTTCTCGGCGCCCATTCCCTGGATGATGTTGAACCAGGCTCGGTCGCGGACGGCGGCCGTTCCCGCCTCGGGGTTCAACGCCTTGTCCAGCACGCCCGCGAGTTTTGCTTCGAGGTCGGTGACGCCGCTCATCCGGGCGCGTTGGGGGTGTAGGAGCCAGCCTGCGGCGTCCTTATTGTCGGCCAGCAGTGTCTGCAGGGCCTGGGGATTCGCGTCGTACGCTTCCACCAGCGCATGCAGATTCCAGTTGGGGCTTGTGGGGAGGTCGGACTCCAGCGAACGGCCCAGTACACGCGCCGCCACCTGGTTGAGGAGTCTGTCCGACGGCTTGGACATCGCGATGAGTGCGGTCAGCACACCCGGCTGAGTGGACTCCAGGAACTTGCCGCGCCACTCCTCCCCCAACCGGCCGGCGCGTTCGGCATTCGCGTACGCCTCGGCCAGTGGTCCCAGGGCTTCCCGGCCCTGCTGGAGCACGCCCGGTGGAAGCCCTCTGTCCATGGCCGGGCCTTTGTCCCTCACCCAGTGCATGAACAGCGCCCGGAAGGTGTCGGGTCCCAGTGCGGTCAGCAGGGCGGCGGCGTACGCGGGATCCTTCAGTTTCTCCTTCGTCGCCGCCGTGGCCTCGGTGACCTTCCGCCAGGTTTCTACCGTGTTCTCGATCTCGTGCTGCTTGAGTGCCTCGGCAATGGGTTTCGCATCGGCTTTTCCCTGACGCGTGGCGTCGGCTTCGCTGTCGAAGAGAAAGACGACGCTCAGCAGGCCGTTCCCGGAACTCGGGACCATCTGTTTGAGCGTGTCCATCCGCCATTTGAGGTCACGCTGCGTTTCGTTGAAGAATGCCCAGGAGCGGTGCATGGCAGCCACTCCCGGAGGGCCGGTCCATGATGCCCCCGCCTCGGCGATCGCCGCTTCCAGCCCGGGGCGTGTGCGGCCCAGGACGTCCTTGCCGCCCTCCATCTCGCGAATGAGCTGTTCCGCCCGGCTGGGGTCGATCCCGACGAACTCCCCCATGTACCCTCCCCGAGGGTGTGGCTACAAGGCAGGAGTCAAGCACACCAGCTAATGTCCGGTAAATGGCTCACACATCCCTATAAGCAACCGGCACTGCGGCCAGAATTGCATCACCCCGTACGAATCGCCCTGATCGGCAAGCGGAGCGACAAACGCACTCGTGACAGACGCCACGTCCTTACTGCTCGATCACCTGCACACAGCTGGCCTGACCAACGTCGTCGCGGTCGAACCCGTCACCGGAGGGCTCCCGCGGCGCGGTGACGGAACGTCGGTGTTCGTGAAGGCGTTCGGTGAGCCTCCGGCCGCTGACGTCTTCACCGCGGAGGCGGAAGGGCTGACCGTGCTGCGCGAGGCGGGCGTCGCCACGCCGGAGGTCATCCTCGCGGATCGCGATCTGCTCGTGCTGGATGTGCTGCGGCCCCGGCCGGGCACCGAGGCCTTCTGGGAGCGGCTGGCTCATACGCTCGCCCACTTGCACACCACCACACGCCACGCGCGGTTCGGGTGGCATCGGGACAACTGGCTGGGCCGTCGCCGGCAGGTCAACACCTGGAATGACGACGGGTACGAGTTCTTCGCCCGGCATCGGCTGCTGCGCTGGCTCGGGGAGCGTCGTGTGCGGGAGGCGCTCGACGTCGCGGACCGGGCGGCGCTGGAGCGGCTGTGCGATCGGCTGCCGGAGTTGCTGCCGGCCAGGCCCGCGTGCCTCACGGCGATCTGTGGGCGCGGAACGTGATGGCCACCCCCTGCTATTCCAGCACCTCACGGCATGCCTGGTTGCGTAGCAGGTTCTCCGGGCGGGACGGCGGGAACAGGGCGTCGCAGCTGCCTGCCACAGGGTCGAGGCGTCTGGGCTTTTCTGCGCGTTCGACGCGAGGTGTCGGCTTCCCGCGTGCTATCGGGGCACGTGCCTCAAGGGGGACAGCCGGAACCGCGCGCCGTATGCGCTTCGCGATTCCCGTACGGGACTTCGCCGTAGACGACGTCTTGGGCGCCGCGGTGGACACCGTCATGGGACGCACAGGCGGCCTAGAGACGGGCGCCGTCATGGGACGCACAGGCGGCATGGAGACGAGCGCCGTCCGAGGCGACGAGCCGACGGAGCTCCATGGGATCACCCAGACGCCGAAGCCGATACCCGCCAGCACCCCCGCCATGATCACCGACCGGCCCCTACGGCGAGAGCCAGGCGGGACCGGAGTGGCGTACCTTCGCCAGCCGAGCGACCCGGATCGGTGCCGGTCCCGCATCGGCAGGCCGTACGGCGGGCGTCCCACCCGGCGCGGTTCTGCGGAGGGGTTCTGATCGCCGCCCAATGCTCCTCCTCTCGCTGTCCGTACGTAACAGGTTCACGCATGGTGACAGCCTCGGAGAGGAACGACGCGGTGGCCGGAGGCCGTGAGGGCTCGGGGCGCCCGGAAAAGGACGCGATTTTGTCGCCCGCCGAACCTAGGATCGGCCGCATGTCGCTGCGACTCGTTCAGGTCAATTTCAAGGCCCGGGATGACGCCGAGCTCGGGCGGTTCTGGGCGGAGGCGCTCGGCTGGCGGATGTCCAGTGAGGGTCCCGGCGTGACCAACCTGGAGCCGCAGGGCATCGACTGGCCGGATCCCGCCGGCTTCTACATCGACCTGGTCACCGTCCCGGACCCCGAGACGGTCGGCTACCGGGTGCATCTCGATCTCGCCACCACTTCCGCGGCCCATCAGGCGGAGCTGGTCGCGCGGCTGAAGGAGCTGGGTGCGACGCCGGCCGACATCGGGCAGCGGGATGTGCCGTGGACGGTGATGGCCGATCCGGAGGGCAACCTGTTCTGCGTGCTGGAGCCCCGGGAGGTCTACCGGGATACCGGGCCGGTCGCGGCGGTGGTGGTCGACTGCGCGGATGTGCGGGCGATGGCCCGGTTCTGGGGCGAGGCGGTGGATGTGACCGTGCACGAGGTGACGGACGACTATGCGCGCCTGCGTGCGTCCGACGGGGCCGGGCCGTTTCTGGAGCTCGTTCGTACGCCCGATATGAAGACGTCTCGTGGCCGGGTCCACGTCGATCTGCTGCCGTACCCCGCCGAGGGCAAGGAGGCGGAGGTGGCCCGGCTGCGGAGCCTGGGCGCGGTCGGGGCGGACGTGGGTCAGGGTGAGGTGTCGTGGACGGTCCTCGCCGACCCGGAGGGCAACGAGTTCTGCGTTCTCGGCAGGGGCTGATCACGGGGGCGTCGAGCTGACCAGTTCGTCCACCGCCTTCCGGTCCGGGATGGACGGGCTGGCGCCGGGCCGGGTGGTGGCCAGGGCTCCGGCGGCCATCGCCCGGCTGATGGCGGTGCCGGTGTCGAGGCCGGCCGCGAGGGCCGCGCCGAGGAAGCCGGTGAACGCGTCGCCCGCGGCGGTGGTGTCCACCGGGACGACGGGGTACGCGGGAAAGCGCCGGGTGCGCTCCGCGGTGACCGACAGGGCGCCGGCCGCGCCGAGCGTGATGAGCGCATGCCGCACGCCACGGTCGAGGAACCAGGCGGCGGCCCGCTTCGCGGACTCGTCGTCGACGACCTCGACGCCGGTGAGCGCGCCGGCCTCGCTCTCGTTGGGGGTCACCACGGTGACATGCGGCCAGATCCGGTCCGGGAGCGGCTGCGCGGGCGCGGGATCGAGCACCACGGTCAGGCCGGCCCGCGCGGCCGCCTCAGCGGCGTGACAGGCGACCTCCGTACGGATCTCCAGCTGGAGGAGAAGCACGCCCGCCTTGTCGCGTACGGCCCGAATGCTCTCGTCCACCATGTCCGCGTTCAGGTCGGAGTTGGCGAGAGGAGCCATGACGATGTCGTTCTCGCCTGACGTGTCGACCCTGATGTGGGCGACGCCCGTGCGGTCGCCGACGGGGCGGATCTCGGTCAGGGCGACCCCGTGCGAGCGCAGCGCCGACAGGGCGATCTCGCCGAACGGGTCCTTCCCGACGCAGCCGACCAGCCAGGTGGGCGCTCCCGCGCGGGCGGCGGCGACCGCCTGGTTGGCGCCCTTCCCGCCGAGGACCAGGGTGACGTCATCGCCGAGAACCGTCTCTCCCCGGTGGGGCAGGCGACGGCTGAACGCCGTGACATCCGTGGTGATGCTGCCTACGACGATGACGCCTTCCGGTTTCACGACCGGTCCTCCTGTCTCACGCTTGTCCGATCGCGGCCCCGGGTGGGCCCGGGGCCGCGAGACGTCTCAAGAGCCGAGTGCCTCGATCGCGCCGACCATGAGATCCCAGAAGCGATCCCGGTCGAGCCCGATCCCGACGTTCGCGTTGGGCGGCCAGCCCATGCGGCCGTGCAGGTCCGCCACGGTCGCGCCCCGGGTGTGCGTGCCGTCCAGCTCGATCCGCAGGCCCACCCGTTCGGAGGTGAGGACCGCGGGATCGATCAGGTACGCCACGGTGATCGGGTCGTGCAGCGGCGGAGCGGGGAACCCCCAGGTCTCGTGGTAGGTGGAGCCGAAGAAGGTGAGCAGTTCCACGCAGACGCCGGCGAGCGGGGTGCCGAGCGCCTCGATCCTGGCGAGCACGTCGGCGGTCACCAGGGCCTGGTGGCTGACGTTCAGCCCGACCCAGGTCGTGGGCACGCCGCTGCCGAGCACCTCCGCCGCCGCCTCCGGATCGGCGTACACGTTGAACTCCGCGTAGGGCGTGTGGTTGCCGCGCTCCGTCGAGCCCCCCATGATCACGATTTCCCTGATCCGCTCGCGGTCGCCCGGATGGCGGCGCAGCAGGGTGGCGAGGTTGGTGAGCGGGCCGACGGCCGCCACGGTCACCGGCTCGTCCGCGGCTGCCAGCGTGTCGTGGATGAGGTCCACGCCGTGGCGGGGGTCGAGCGGGACGGTCGGTTCCCCGAACGCCGGGCCGTCCAGGCCGCTCTCCCCGTGCACGTAGTCGCCGATCTCCAGCGGCGCCGTCAGCGGCCGGTCGCAGCCCGCGGCGACCGGCACCTCCGTGGCGCCGGCCAGGCTGAGCATCCGCCGCGCGTTGAGCGCAGTCTTCTCGACGGTCTGGTTTCCCGCGACCGTCGTGACAGCACGCAGCTCGATCGACGGGTGAGCGACCGCGAGCAGGATGGCCAGGGCGTCGTCGTGGCCCGGGTCGCAGTCCAGGATCAGCGGAACCGGCATGTCAGATTTCCCTGGCGAGCCAGCGGACCGCCCGGGTGAAGAGGGTGCGGTAGCCGTCCCAGCGGACGAACTCGTCCGGGCACCAGTGGGGTGCGATGTCGGAAGCCCAGGCGAGCGTACGGCCGGCCCCGGCCTCCCGTACGGCCAGCAGGGGGTCGCCGGCGATGGTCGCGAGCAGCGTCGCGTCCTCGGGCAGCGCGAAGCGGTTGTAGCCGAGCAGGTGGGGCCACTGGGCGGGCAGCCCGGCCACGATGGGGTGCGTGTCGTCGGCGAGGTCGCCGGGCACGCCCTGCGGGGTCTCGACCCGGTCGTCGTGCCGCGCGATCCGGGCGGGGAGCACCCGTTCGACGGCTGTGCCGGCGTACGCGGCCTTCGCCTCGAAGCCCTGGAAGCTCAGGTAGCCGCCGGCCATGGCGAGGCCGCCCCCCTGCTCCACCCACTCGGCCAGCAGGTCGATCCGGTTGACGGTCTTCTCGCTGGCCAGCCAGGTGGCCGGGTGGAGCAGGATGCTGTTGGCCCCGATGTCGGAGAGCACGATCACGTCGTACGCGGCGAGCGCCTCGGGCGTGCCGGGGAACAGCGCCTGCACGTCGTGCGCGGGCAGGTGATCGACCTCGATGCCGTCGGCGACCAGGACATCCCGCAGCGGGTCGATTCCGGTGTGGTAGGTGGTCGAGGTGAACGAGTCGAAGCCCTTGTAGTGGGTCGACACGTTGACCCACGATTCGCCGGCGACCAGCACGCGAGTCATGGAAATCGTCTCCTTCTCTCTATGGGTCATCAGTGGCCGCGCGCGGCAGCGAGGAAGAGCTCGCGCGGGTTCCCGGCGAGCAGCCGGGTGGTGTCATCGGTGGTGAGCCCGTGGCGGTGCAGGCGTGGGACGAAGTGGGTCAGGATGTGGGCGTAGCCGGTTCCGCCGTACCGGACGAGCATGGTCTTCAGGAACACGTCCTGGGAGAGCAGGACCCGGTGCCCCAGCCCGGCGCGGACCAGCCAGGCCACGGCGGCGGCGTTCTCCTCGTCGCACGGGGACTGGCCCTCGCCGGGATAGAAGTAGTCCATGCCGCACATGTCGTAGCCGAGGTAGGCGCCGCGCAGGGCGAGGGACACCTGGTAGTCGTGGTCGGCGCCGCTGGGGTTGAGGTGCGAGAGCACGGTGCCGGCGAGCCGGCCGCCCTCCTCGGCGACGACGTCGAGCACGCGATGGCCGTGCCGTACCCAGCCGGGGAGGTGGACCGAGAGCGGCACGCCGGTGCGGGCCTGAGCCCGGGCGGCGCCGCGGAGCACTTTCTCCTCCTCGGGGGTGAAGTCCGGCGAGATCCCGATCTCGCCGATCACGCCGGCCCGCACCCCTCCCACGCCCTCGGTCAGGTCACGTTCGATCTCGTCGGCGACGTCCTGCGCGGTCATCGAGCGGACCCGGGCGGGGTGGGTCCGCTCCAGGTAGAAGCCGCTGCCCATGACGACGTTCAGCCCGGTGGCGCGGGCGATCGCGACCAGTTCGGCGGGCGCCCGCCCGATTCCCTCGGGGGTCACCTCCAGTACCGTGCGCCCGCCGCGCTCCGCGAACCTGCGCACCTCCTCGATCGCGGTCTCCGTGTCGTCCAGGGACACGTTGTCGCGGGAGAGGTACGGGTCGTGGCGGAGCCTGCCGAGGAACTCCATCCGTACGGGGTGCCGGGCGATGAGGTCGCCCTCGGCGTCGCCCGCCGCCGGAGGATGCCAGGCGAGGGAGCCGTCGTTGCGCAGGTGCTCGTGGCAGAGGGTGATCCCGAGGTCGTCGGGGGACACCGGGCCGAGCACGGTCGTCACGTCCGGGAGCGGGGCGGGGGAGGTCATTTCCGGATCGCCCCGAACTTCACCCACACCTTGTTGTTGGCGAAGATGGCCAGCAGCAGGATGCCGCCCTGGACGATCTGCACGTAGAACGGCGAGACGTGCAGCAGCACCAGGCCGTTGGCGATCACGCCGAGCGTGAGGGCGCCCAGGATCGTGCCGAGCATGCTCGCCCGGCCGCCGAAGAGGCTGGTGCCGCCGAGCACGACGGCCGTGATGACCTCCAGTTCGAAGCCGGCGCCGGCGTTGGACGAGCCGGAGCTGAGGCGGGTGGCGATCAGCACGCCCGCCACCGCGGCCGCCACGCCGGTGAGCACGTAGACGGCGAGCCCGACTCTCCGGGTGTTCACCCCGGTACGGCGGAGCGACTCGCCGTTGGAGCCGAGGCCGATGACGTAGCGGCCGAACGGCGTCCGGGTGAGGACGAGCCAGCCGGCGAGCGCGACGAGCACCGCGAGGATGGCGGGGACGGGCACCCCGGCGATGCGGCCCTGGCCGATCTGGACGATCCACAGATCCCCGTCGATGGGGGTGGAGTAGCCCTCGGTGGCGCGCAGCGCCGTGCCACGCATGATCGACAGCATCGCCAGGGTGACGATGAACGGCGGGATGTTCTGGTAGGCGGAGAACCAGCCGTTCACGAACCCGACCAGCGCACCGAGCGCGAGGATCGCGATCAGGGCGAGGGTGGGGTCCCACCCCTGCTGCAGCACGATCGCGAGGAGCGACCCGGACAGGGCGACCGTGGAGCCGACGGACAGGTCGATGCCGGCGGTGCTGATCACGAAGGTCATCGCGGTCGCGACGATCATCGTGGGGGCGATCTGCCGCATCAGGTTGAGCAGGTTGCCCATCGTGGCGAACCGGTCGGCGGAGAACGCGAAGAAGATCAGCAGGGCCACGAGCACGACCGCGATCGCGATCGTCTGCGCGTGCCGGCCGATGTGGGCGCTGGCACGGGCGGACCTGGTGGTCACGATCCGCTGGCTGGTGGCGGTCACGGCCGACTCCCCTCCTCCTCTGTGTCGTGCGCGACGATCTCGGACACGAGCCGCTCCAGGCTGGTGCTCCGGGCGTCCAGGTCGGATCTGAGCGTGCCTTCGTACATGACGCACAGCCGGTCGCAGACCCGGAAGAGGTCCTGCAGGCGGTGCGTGATGAGGATCACCGAGACGCCCTGCGCCGAGACCGTCTTGATCAGTTCGAGGACGGTCTCGACCTCGGCGACGGCGAGCGCCGCCGTGGGCTCGTCGAGAATGAGCAGCTTGGGCTCGAAGGTGACCGCCCGGGCGATGGCGATGGCCTGGCGCTGGCCGCCGGACAGCCCTCCGACGGGGATGTCGGTCAGCGGGATGCGGATGTTCAGGGCGTCCAGGTGGCGGCGCGCGTCCGCGTGCATCCTCCGTACGTCGAGCAGCATCCCGCCGGCCTTGCGCGGCTCCCGGCCGAGGAACAGGTTCCCCGCCACGTCGATGTCGTCGCAGAGAGCGAGGTCCTGATAGACCATCTCGATGCCGAGTTCGCGGGCGTCCTTCGGGCTGGCGAAGGAGACCGGCCGGCCGTCGAAGACGATCTCGCCGGAGTCCGGCACGACGGCGCCGGCCAGCACCTTCATGAGGGTGGACTTGCCGGCGGCGTTGTCGCCGACGAGCCCCACCACCTCGCCCGGGCCGACGCGCAGCGTCACACCGCGCAGCGCGTCGACCATCCCGTAGCGCTTGCGGATGTCGCGCATGACCACCCGGTCCACGCGACCCGCCTCTTTGCCGGTCATGCCGCTCACTCGAAGGTGGCGCGGTACGGGTCGACGTTGTCCTTGGTCACGATGGTCACGGGCACGTCGATCCTCTTCTTCGGCTCGGCGCCGCCGACCAGGGCCTTGGCCTCCTTGACGGCCTCGTAACCCTCGGTCTTCGGGTCCTGCTGCACCACGCCGACCACGAAGCCGGCGTCGATGCCGCTGATGGCCTCCTTGGTCAGGTCCCAGCCGAAGACCTTGACCCGGTCGGCCGCGTTCTGCGACTTCACCGCGGCGACCGTGCCGAGCAGGGCGGGTTCGCCCGTCGCGTACACGATGTTCATGTCGGAGCGGGAGGTGAGCAGGTTCTCCGCGGCCGCCATGGCGGTCTCCTGCTTGTTCTGCCCGTCCACGGTCTGCACGATCTCGGCGCCGGCGCCCTCGACGGTCTTGGCGAACTCGTCCTTGCGGATGTTCTGGATGAAGGAGTTCAGCGCGCCCACCACGCCGAGCTTCGGCGCGGTCAGGTTCTGCGACTGGGCCCACTCGTTGACGAACTCGCCCGCCTGCTTGGCTGCGTCGGCGTTGTCCACGCCCACCTGGGTGTCCACCGCGGGCGAGTCGACGATGGCGTCCACGGCCACGACCTTCAGCCCGGCGTCCTTGGCGATCTTCACCGCGGGCTTGATGCCCTCGACGTCGATGGCGACCACGATGACCGCGTCGAACTGCTGCTGGACGAAGTTGTCGATGGCCTCGTTCTGCTTGGCCGGGTCGTCGTTGGCGTTGAAGATCGTGAGGTCGACGTTCTCCTCCTCCGCCGCCTGCTGGGCACCGGCGTTCATCTCGTTGAAGAAGATCGCCTGCTGGTTGATCTGGACCAGTGCGACCCGCGGGCGGTCTCCATCGGAGCCGCCGGAGTCGCCGGAGCCACCGCAGGCCGTGGCCAGCAGGGCGGTGGCCAGGATCGTCGTCGCCAGGCGGGTGAATCGCGGGGATCGAGCCATGGGAGGTGAGCCTTTCGGAGCGGGAAAGACTGGGTAATCGATTACCCGGGTTCCGGGCATGCTAAGGGCCGGGAAATGGAGCGTCAAGATGCGGCTTCCACCAAGAGCCTCTATCCTGCGGTAAGATCGCGGCACTCCAGCGGCGGCTAGGTCGATCGTCGGTAAAGATTCGGGGAAATCGATTACACGATGAGCGTGACGATTCACGACGTGGCCCGGGCGGCCGGCGTCTCCGTGGCCTCGGCCTCCCGCGCCCTCTCGGGGCGGCGCAGGGTCACGCCTGAGATCGCCGAACGGGTGGCGCGGGCCGCCGCCGAACTCGGCTACCAGCCGAACGCGGTCGCCAAGGCGCTGCGCGACCAGACCACCGGCACCATCGGCATGGTCGTGCCGGGCATCGGCAATCCGTTCTTCACCACGATCGTCGAGGCCGTCGAGCGCGAGCTGCAGAACTTCGGCACGGACCTGCTGCTGTGCTCCTCCCAGTCCAGTCCGGAGGTCGAGGCGCGGAGGCTGGAGACCCTGCTGGCCCGGCGTGTGGACGGGCTGATCATCAGCCCGTGCGGCATCGAGGCCAGCGTTCCGGCGGTACTGGACGCGGCCCGCCGGGTTCCCCTGGTGCAGCTCGACCGCCACATCGAGGGCGGCGGGGCCGACTGGGTGGGCGTGGACGACGAGGCCGGGATGTCCCAGGCGGTCGACCACGTGGCCGCGGGCGGCGCGCACTCGGTGGTCTTCGTAGGCAGCCGGCTGCTGAACTCCTCCGCCCGGCTGCGGCTGGACGGGTTCGAACGCGCGGCGGCCCGGGCCGGGATGGAGACCCGCACGCCGCTGCTGGGCGACTTCACCCTCGAATGGGGCATCGAGGCCGGGCGCAGGCTGCTCGACGACGGCCCCCTGCCGGACGCGGTGGTCTGCGGGAACGACGAGATCGCCGTGGGCCTGCTGCGTTCGCTGCGGACCGGCGGGACGCGAATCCCCGAAGACGTGTCGGTGGTCGGCTTCGACGACGTGGGACACGCGACCATGTGCGACCCGCCGCTCACCACCGTGCGCCAGCCGGTCGAGGAGATGGCGGCGGAGGCGGTGCGCCTGCTCGGCCAGATCAAAGCCGGCGACCCCCGGCCCGCGCAGCGCATCGCGATCGCCCCCAGCATCGTCGTACGACAGACCAGCCGACCGGCAGCGGGAAGGGAGACCACGTGAACGAGGCGGTCGAGCTGGCACGCCAGCTGATCAGGATCGACTCGGTGGGCGGGAACGAGGCCGCGGTCGCCGAACCGCTCGCGAGGCGGCTGTCGGACGCCGGCTTCGCGGTGCGGCGCCACGAGCACGCTCCCGGCCGTACCGGACTGATCGCCCGCTGGGGGACGGGCGAGCCGGTGACGCTGACCGGGCACCTCGACACGGTCCCGCTGGGCGGCCGCGCGTGGCGCTTCGCGCCGCACAGCGCGGAGATCGACGGCGACCGCCTGTACGGGCGCGGTTCGAGCGACATGAAGGCCGGCGTCGCCGCCCTGACCGTCGCCGCCGAGCGGCACGTACGCCGTACCGGGCCGAAGGCCGCCCTCGAAGTGGTCTTCACCGTCGGCGAGGAAACCGGATGCGAGGGGGCGGCCGAGATGGTGGCCGCGGAGCTGGTGAGCAGATCGCGCGCACTGCTGGTGGCCGAGCCGACCGCCAACCGCGCGCTGCTCGGACACAAGGGCGCGCTCTGGCTGGAGATCACCACGCGAGGGAGAACCGCGCACGGCTCGATGCCGCACCTGGGCGACAACGCGGTCTACAAGCTCGCCCGCGCGATCAGCGCCGTCGAGGCGTTCGATCCCGGGGTGCCCGAACATCCCTGGCTCGGGCCGTCCACCGTGAACGTGGGGACGGTACACGGCGGGATCAACGTCAACTCCGTGCCCGACCTGGCCACCGCGACAGTCGACCTGCGTACCGTCGCCGGCCAGGACCACGTGCGGCTCCGCGAGCGGCTGCAGGCCGCACTCGGCGCCGAGCCGGCCGTCGACGTGCTCGTGGACCTGCCCGCGATCTGGACGGAGCCGGACGACCCCTTCGTCCGGGCCCTCGTCGAGGCAGGGGCGGGCGAGCCCGGCGACCGCCCGGCGGCCAGCTACTTCACCGACGCCTCGATCCTCGCCACCGCCTGCGGCGGGGTGCCGACGGTCATCTGCGGCCCAGGTGAGCCGGAGCAGGCGCACGTCACCGACGAGTACTGCCTGATCCACCGCATCGAAGAGGCCGTCGAGATCTACACCGCCGCCCTGGCCGGACTTGTCCCCTGACGCCTACGTCTGACAACGGGCTTGCGTCATCGGCAGAGGTCAGTCACAGCGACAGCCGTTCCTCTGCCATCTTGATGAAGGCCGTGAGGCTCATCCCGTTGAGGCGCAGGCGCGAGTCCCCCCGCTCCACGTGAAGCGGCTGATCGGCGAACTGGTACTGAAGCAGCTCCACCCGGTGCCAGGCAAGCTGTCTGAGGGACCGTGCGAACGCGTCCGAATTGCGGCATTTATCTGAGCGAATATCTTTCACTTTTCAGCGGGCGCCGAAGACCTGGTACAGGGTGCCGGCGACTACTGCCCAGGCGAGTGTCGCGAGGCCCAGCACCGCGGGGGCGGGCAATTCAACGGCCAGGGTCCAGACCGTGATGGCGGAGGCGATCATGCCTGTCGCGCGGAGGGCGGCGCCGCGGGCGTCCTGGACGACCGGGTCGCGGCGGTGCTCCTCCTCCTCGATGAGGGTCAGGGTGGCGCCGAGGATGGCGGGGAAGGCCAGGAAGACGCCGCCAGGGAACCCGGGAAAGCGCCCAGGCGGGGGACGAGCGGCACGACCGCCAGGCAGTACGCCACCAGCGCCACCGATCCGGCGATCATGCCGAGCGCGGACTCCGCGAGCGGGCTGGTGGAACACCGTCACCGTCATCCCGGCGATCGCCACGGCCGGTGCGGCCGCGAAGACGCCCGCGAAGCGCTTGGGTGTCAGCATCTCGCCGACCACGGCGAAGAGGCAGCGCCCGCACCGCGATCCATCACATCTGGTTCATCGCGGGACCCGCCGCGCACCCCCGGTCTCATCCCCCATGAACCTTCCATACCACCGAGGGCCGTTCACATGCGTACGAGCCGGGCGGCGGGCCCGATCAGCCTATGCGCGTACGACCCGGGTGCCGGTCACGAGGTCGTGCAGGGCGGCCCGGTCGCGGCGGACCAGCAGCAGGGCGATCGAGAGCCCGGCCAGCGCGTACGTGGCGACCAGCAGGACCGTCCCGTCGTCCCCGGCCGCCAGCCGGGAGCCCGCCAGGTGGGCGAGCTGCCACGGCAGCAGCTTCACGACGTTGCGTGCCACGATCCGGGGCAGGCCGGGCCGCTGCCCGCCGGTGGTGGCCACGGTCAGTCCTGAGCGTCGTTTGCCCCAGGTGGCCCGGTGGCGGCCCGCCTCGCCGATCGTCAGGTACGCGCCGGCGGGCAGCACGGTCAGCAGGGCGATCAGCAGGTCGCCGCCGGCCGTGCTGAGCCCGTCGAAGGGCCGTACGCCCGACAGGTACAGCGGGACGAACACGGCGGCCAGCAGGGCCAGCCAGCCGAGGATCACCAGGTAGTCCCGGCCGAGCGCCGCCAGCCGGGGCCGTAAGTCGGTCTTCACCACTGGTAGGGCAGGTACTTGCCGTCCATGGTGATGACGACGCGGTCACCGTCCGGGTCCGGGACCCGCTTCACGTCGAGGCGGAAGTTGATGGCGCTCATGATGCCGTCGCCGCACTGCTCGTGGATCAGTTCCTTGATGGTCGGCCCGTAGACCTGGATGACCTCGTACAGCCGGTAGATCGTCGGGTCGACCGGGACGGCGGAGTCGAGCGCGCCGCGGGTGGGCTGGGCCTGGAGGGCGAGGGCGACGTCCTCGCCGAGTTCCAGGAGGGCGACGGCGGCGTTCGCCTCGTCCTTGGTCATGGGGTGCTGGCCGAGCAGCGCGGCCGTCGTCCAGGCCAGTGGCCTGCCCACCGCCTCGGCGAGCTGGGCCCACGTCACCCCCGTGGCGATCTTGGCGTTCTTGACGGCCTCGGCGGCTTCCTTCTTGCTGAGCACAGCGCCTCCCTCATGTGGACAGCATCTCCTCCATGAGATCACATCGGGGTAGGAGGGCGGGTTCACGCCGATGGGGCGGTCAGGGCCTGGAGTTCGTTGCGTTGCAGCAGCAGGGTGGCGAAGAGCGCGTTGGCGGTGTCGCTGAGCGTCAGGACGGCCCGGTGCACGGCGTGGTCGTCCAGGTCGGTCCGGTCGTGCTCGATCTGCGGGGCGTGCTCTCCGTAGGTGCCGCCGCCGGTCATCTGCGACTCGGGGGTGAGGCGGGTGGTCAGTGCCTGTTCGACGCCGTCGGCGGCGGACGCTTCCGACACGACGCAGACGACGTTGACGGGCTGGTCGTCCAGGCCGGCCGGGCGGCGCAGGCCGACACCGTACAGCGTGACCGCGCCGGGAGAGGACGGCGGGACGATGGTGGCGGCGGCGACGTCGCCGAGGCAGTCCGCCACGGCGGCGTGCGCGGGGTTGTCGGCCAGCGTGCGCTCCCCGCCCAGGACGGCTTCGAGCTGGTCGGGGGTGGAGGCGGTGGCCGCCGTGGAGCCGGTGACCACGACCTGGTTGAGCTGGTTGGTCAGGCCGCGGACGATCGGGCGGGACAGGTCGACTTCGGGTCCGGGGGCGAAGGAGAGCCCTTCGTGGCCGCCCATGGTGCGTGGCTCGGCGCCGAGGGCGGTCAGTTTCGTCCGTACGGTCTCCGCGTCGACGTCGCCGTCGTACCGGAACGCCTGCTGCGGAGGCTTGCCGATCGAGATCGCGCGGGTGGCGGTCTCGGGGGTCATGCCGGTGGCCTCGGGCAGGGCCTTGTAGGCGGCGCCGAGGGTGCCGAGGCCGGAGACCGCCGCGAGCGACCAGCGGCCGCCGTCGCCGCCGAGGTCACGCCACCAGCCCGGTTCGCCGTACTCGAAGTATTCGGCGGCGGGCCCTTCTCCTGAGACGGCGGCCAGCGCGTCTCGCAGCCCGCCCTCGCCCGCCTGCTGCCCGCACCCGGTCAGGACGAGCACGGCGGCCAGCATCACACTCGTTTTCCGCATGAACCGGAGCGTAGAGAACGACCTGCGCATCCGCGAACGGGACGTCACCGAGGGCGGTTCCACCAGAGGGAGAGCGACAGGGCGGCGGCGATGAGGACGGCGCCGCCGGCGGCGAACCAGGCCGCCGTGTCCACCCGCTCGCGGATCACGGTGAAGGTGCCGGGCAGGGTGCCGAGGGCGTCCTGGAGCTCGGCGGCGTTCTCGGCCCGGTGGTAGGTGCCGCCGGTGGTCTCGGCCATCCGCTTGAGCGCGGGCTCGTCGAGCCTGCGGACGTTGCGACCGCCCATGTCGAACCCGCCGCGGCCGTACCAGCTGCCGAAGCCGCGGCCGTCGAACTGGGAGTTCTCGCAGACCATCGGGACCGGCTCGGTGGTGCCGAAACCGATCGGGAAGACGCGGACCCGGCGCAGGGCCGCCTCCCTGGATGCGACCCGCGGGTCCACGCCCTGGGTGTTGGCGCCGTCGGTGAGCACGACGATCGCGGCGCCCGCGTACCCTTCGCGGGGGTTTCCTGGGTTCGCGCCGGTGGGGGCCACCGACGGGTCGACCTCGGCGATCGCGTCGATCGAGGTGAGCACCGCCTGGCCGATCGCGGTGCCGCGGCCCACGTTGAGGTCGTCCAGCGCCGCCACGAGCGACTCGGTGTCGTCGGTGGGCGGCACGAGCAGGCCGGCGCTGCCCGCGAAGGTGACCAGGCCGACCCGTGGCCCGCCGCGCTGCGACTCGATGAACTCGGCGGCGGCCTTCTTCGCAGCGGTCAGCCGGTTCGGGTCCACGTCGGTCGAGCACATCGAGCCCGAGATGTCGAGCGCGAGCAGGATCGTCGCCGACGTCCGCGGCACCGGCACCGACGCCTGCGGCCGGGCCGCGCCCACGGTCAGCAGGGCGAGCCCGGCGACGAACAGGGCCGGCGGGATCTTCCTGATCCAGCGGGTCCGGCCGGGCAGAGCCGTCCGTACGAGCGCGATCGAGGTGACGCGGACGGCGGCGCGCCGGCGGCGGCGCAGCGCCCACCAGCGGATGGCGAAGATCAGCGGGATGACCAGGATGGCCAGCAGGGCCCACGGCCACGAGAACGTCATTCAGATCACCCGTCCAGACCGGAGCACGGTGAGCGCCGCTCCCCCGGTGAGCAGCGCGAGGGCGAGCCCGATCAGACCGCCCGCGAGGGGCAGCGGTTCGTCGGACACGGTCAGTCGCAGGTCGATCGAGTCGGCGATGCCGTCGAGCCGGGCGGCGTCGGAGGCGGGGTGGTAGGCGCCGCCCGTGGTCCGCGCGATCAGGGTGAGGGTCTCCTCGTCGAGCGCGGTCCGCAGGTGGAAGCCGTCCACGTTGACCGTCGCACCGGCCGGGGTGCCGACGCCGACGGTGTGGATCCGGACGCCCGCCTTCTGTGCGGCGGTGGCGGCCTGTTCGACGTCGCCGCCCTGGTTCTGGCCGTCGGAGAAGATCACGATCGTGGCCGAGGGCCAGTAGCCGAGGTCGGGGATTGTGCCGTCGCGGTCGACCACCACCTGCTCGCCGGTGATCGCCGACAGCGAGGCCGTGATGGCGGTCGCCAGCGACGTACCGCCGGTCACCTTCAGACGGTCGACCGCCTTGAGCGCGAGCGAGTGATCGGCGTCCGGCCTGGCCGTGGTGAGCGCGCCCCGCTCGAACGCGACCACGCCGATGTCGACGCTGTCCGGCTGCGCCTCCACGAACGCCCGCGCCGCCCGCTGCGCCCCCGCCAGCCGCGTCGGTGCCACATCGTCGGCCCCCATGCTGTTGGACACGTCCACGGCGAGAATGACCGTCCCCGCCGTACGCGGCACCGGCACCATCGCCGCCGGCCCCGCCCCCGCCACGGCGAGCACCCCGAGCCCCGCGATCGTCAACCCCACCCCGAGGTACGTGCGACGCCCGCCCGGCACAGCCACCCCGGCCGCGGCGAGGACCCCCGCCCGCCGCCGCGCCGACACGACAACCCCCCACCCCAGCGCGACCGTGACCATCAGCCCGACCACCAACACCAACGGAGAACTCAGACTCATGAACCCCCCTCCCACCGCTCCGAACCGACAAGCCCGGCAGATCTCGCCACCTCCGCAGGTCCGGCAGGCACGGGCGCGGTGAGGACGACCCGGCCAGCCACTCGGGCGGGGGTGGGTGATGTCATGGGTGGGTCCTCGTCCGGGTGACTACTTCCACCAGGGTTTCCGCGAGGTCGCGGTGGGTGTCCACGCGGTGGACGGGGACGGCGGCGCGGCGCATGCCCGCCGTGAGCCGGGCCTCGCGCTCGGAGACGGCGGCGTGGAAGCGGACGCGCAGGAGCGGGTCGGCGGAGTCGACCACGAGCTGCTCACCCGTCTCGGCGTCCTCGACCACGATCAGCCCGGCTTCGGGCAGTACGTCGTCGGCGGTGTCCACGATCCGCAGGGCGACCACCTCGTGCCGCCGGGCGAGCCGCTGGAGCGACCGTTCCCAGTCGCCGTCGCCGATGAAGTCCGACAGCACGACGACGAGGGCACGGCGGCGCGCGAGACGTCCGGCGGCGTCGAGCATCTGCGCCAGGTCGGTGGTGGCGGCGCTCGCCTCGCCGGTGCGTTCCAGCTCGGCGGCGATCCGGAGCGCGTGCCGCCGCGAGGTGCCGGGCGGCACGACCCGCAGCATCCCGGTGTCGAACAGCAGCGCCCCGACCC
This sequence comes from Nonomuraea sp. NPDC049649, assembly GCF_040675175.1. Lineage (NCBI taxonomy): Bacteria > Bacillati > Actinomycetota > Actinomycetes > Streptosporangiales > Streptosporangiaceae > Nonomuraea > Nonomuraea sp. NPDC049649. The sequence goes on along the minus strand of NZ_JBFAOH010000033.1, from coordinate 45,450 downwards.
GGTTGCCGCCCCGCCCGAACAGCCGCGTGAGGACGAGCGCGAGCTCGGCGAGGACGTCGTGCTTGGCGCGTCCGGGCCGCCCGGCCGCCATCGACGCCGACCGGTCGAGCACCAGCCAGACCGTCAGCTCGCGGTCCTCGGTGAACAGGCGCAGGTGCGGCTCGTCCAGCCGCGCGGTGACGTTCCAGTCGATGTGCCGGGCGTCGTCGCCGTGGATGTACGCGCGAAGCCCGGTGAAGTCGATCCCGGAGCCGCGGTGCGCGGTGCGGTGCATGCCCTGGAGCCGGCCGTCGAGCCTGCGGAGGACCTTCCACTCCAGGCGGAGCAGGAGCTTTTCCGGGGCGGTGGCCATCGGGTCACCGGTTCTGCAGGACGACGTCGGGGGTCCGGACGGCGCCGAGCACCCGGGTGATGACGGTGTCGGCGTCGACGTCGTCCGCGAGGGCCTCGTAGGAGAGCACGAGCCGGTGGCGGAGCACGTCGAGCGCCAGCTCGGACAGGTCGTGCGGCAGGACGTAGTCGCGCCCGCGCAGGAACGCCAGCGCCCGCGCTCCCGTGACGAGCGCGATGGACGCCCGGGGGCTGCCGCCGTACGTGACGTACCGTTCGAGCTCGCCGAGCCCGGCCGTCGCGGGAGAGCGGGTGACGGCGACGAGCCGTACCGCGTACTCGACGATCGCCGGGTCGACGTACACCTGCTGGGCGCGGGCCCGCATGGCGACCAGGTCCTCGGCGCTCATCATGGGCTGCGGCGGCTCGGGCGGGCGGAGCGCCCGGTCCACGATGGCCTGCTCCTCGGCCTGCGTCGGGTAGTCGACGACGACCTTCATCATGAAACGGTCGACCTGCGCCTCGGGCAGCGGGTACGTGCCCTCCGACTCGATCGGGTTCTCGGTCGCCATGACCAGGAACGGCTCGGGCACCCGGAACGTCTCACGGCCGATCGTCACCTGGTGCTCCTGCATGACCTCCAGCAGGGCGCTCTGCACCTTGGCGGGGGCACGGTTGATCTCGTCGGCGAGCAGCAGGTTGGCGAAGACGGGGCCGAGCTCGGTGCGGAACTCGCCGGAGTGCTGGTGGTAGACGCGGGTGCCGACCAGGTCGGCGGGCACCAGGTCGGGGGTGAACTGGACGCGCTGGAAGGTGCCGGAGATCGCGGCGGCCAGCGACCGCACCGCGAGCGTCTTGGCCAGGCCAGGCACGCCCTCGACGAGCAGGTGCCCGTCGGCGACCAGCGCCACGGCCATCCGCTCCAGCAGCACGTCCTGGCCGACGATCGTCCGCTTCACCTCGTACAGGACGTCTTCGAGGGGGTGGGATGCCGAGGTCATGGCTCTTCCTTCTCGGTCAGAGTTGGGGGCCGTCGCCCGGGGGGCCGTCTCCTTCGCCGCCGAGGGCCGCGCCGATGGGGACCGCGAATGCGACTCCGGCGAACGCCTGGTCGTCACCCGGGTCGGCGATCGCGACGACGATGCCGATGACCAGGCCGGCGGCGTCCAGGAGGGGGCCGCCGGAGCTGCCCGGGTTGACGGAGGCGTCGAACTGGATGAGGCCGCTCAGACCGCCTTTGTCGGTGGTCCGGTTGAGGCCCGACACGACGCCGGTGGAGACGCTGTAGGTGAGGCCGAGCGGGTTGCCGATGGCGACGACGGGGGCGCCCACGGTCGCGCCGCCGCCGAGGGTGGCCGGTACGACGATCTCCGGCAGCTTCGCGGGCGTGAGCGTCGCGATGTCCTGCTTGGGGTCGGCCGACGCGACCTCGGCCTCGGCCTCGGTGCCGTCGGCGTACGTGAGCGTGATGTCCTTCGCGCCTCTGACGACGTGGTACGCGGTCAGGATCGTGCCGTCGTCGGCCGCGATGACCCCGGTTCCGAGTGACCGCCCGGCTCTGATGACCACCACGGAGGGGCTGACCCGCTGGAAGACCTCGGCCGTGGTGAGCGTCGCGCTGGGCGTCGGTGTCGGGCTGGGCGCGGGCGCGGCCTGTTCGCCGTTCCCGTCGCCGGTCCCCAGCCAGTACGCGAGCACTGCCACGATGACGAGTACGACGCCCCCGACGAGGAACCGCTGAGCCTTTCGCGGCACGCGCTCCATGGCTCCATCGTCATAAATTTCAGTTGAAAGTGCTACAAACTCCGCCTGAGAACCTCATGAGAACCGGACGGAAAACCGTTTGCTTCGCATGACGGGCGCGGGGCACGGTGGTTTCCCGACCTCCTCGCCGGAAAGAGCGTCCTTGTCCCAGCACCCTTCCCCGCCGGTGGAAACGGCCACCGTCACCGTGTTCGCCTCCCCCGCGAGCTGGATCGAGTCCGATGCCCTCGCCCAGTGTCACCAGGTGGCCGCGCTCGACGGCATGAAGCACGTCGCCGCCATGCCTGACCTGCACCCCGGCAAGGGCGCCCCGATCGGCGCCGCCATGACGTCGGCCACGCTCTACCCCTTCCTGGTGGGCTCCGACATCGGCTGCGGCATCGCCGTGTTCCCCATCAAGCTGAAGCGCACCGATCCGGAGAAGCTCGCCGCCCGCTTCCCCGACCTCGACCGCACGCCGGACGACGACGACCCCGCCTGGGACGTGGTGGAGGGCGACATCCCCGCCGGTCACACCGAGGGGCTGGGCACGGTCGGCCGGGGCAACCACTTCGTGGAGCTGGCCCGGATCGGCACCGTCTTCGAGCCGGAGCACGCGAACCGGCTCGGCCTGGCGGCCGGCGACCTGGTCCTCGTCGTCCACAGCGGCTCCCGCGGGCTGGGCGAGCGGATCCTGCGCGCGCACACCGAGGCGCACGGCGCCGGTCCCGCCTCCGACCCCGCCGCCTACCTGGCGATGCACGACGACGCGGTGCGGTGGGGGTCGCTCAACCGGCGCCTGATGGCCGCCCGGGTCGCGCACGCCCTGGGCGCCCAGCCCACCGAGCCGGTGGTCGACCAGTGCCACAACCTGGTCGAGGTCCGCGACGGGGACTACCTGCACCGCAAGGGGGCGGCGCCGGGTGACGGGGTCGACGTGCTCATCGCCGGGACCCGCGGCACCCCGTCCTACCTGGTGGCCGCGCACGCCGGGCCGGACGCGGGCTACTCCGTGGCGCACGGGGCGGGCCGCAAGATGTCGCGCGGGGACGCCCTGCGCCGGGGCCGGGCCAAGCACACCGTCGAGGAGCTGCGCCGCACGCCGGTGGGGTCGCTGGTGGTCTGCGGCGACCGTCAGCTGCTCTTCGAGGAGGCACCGACGGCTTACAAGCGCATCGAGCAGGTGATCTCGGACCTCGTGGAGCACGGGCTGGCCACGCCTGTCGCCACCACCGTCCCTGTGGTGACCTACAAGACGGCCGATCCCGGGCCGCGGAGGGACCCGCGCCGTAAGCGGGGCCGGTCGTGAGCGTCCACCTGATGTTGTCGGCCGGGCGGGGGCCGCAGGAGTGCGCGTGGGCGCTGGCGCGGCTGCTGGGCCGTCTGGAGTCCGACGCCGCCCGGCGGAAGCTGCGGATCCGGCGTGTCGAGACCGTGCCCGGTGAGCGGCCCGGCACCTTCCGGTCGGTCCTCATCGAGATCACGGGAGCGGACGCCGAGACGTTCGCCGCCTCGTGGACCGGGACCCTCTGCTGGCAGGCCCCCAGCCCCTACCGGCGGGTCCCCCGCAAGAACTGGTACGTCATCGCCCAGCCGTGCGAACCGGGCGTCGCGTCCACGGAGTTCGCCGAAGAGGACGTGGAGATCGTCGCCTGCCGCACCGGCGGCCCCGGCGGGCAGCACCGCAACAAGGCCAGCACCGCGGTCCGGGCGACCCACCGGCCCACCGGGCACGTCGTCGTGGTCGACACCGAGCGCCAGTTCAGCCTCAACCGGCGCATCGCCATCCGCCTGCTCCGCGAGCGCGTCGAACAGGACGACGAGGCCGCCGCCCGCTCCGCCACCACCGACCGCTGGCGCATCCACGACGAACTGGTACGAGGCAACCCCACCCGAGTGGAACGCCCGGGCACCCCCACCCGAACCTCACCCCGCCGCAACCCCTGAGTATGGTGGACCACCCCTGCGCGACAGGGCGCGGACCCGCACCCGCCGCTGAGCCCCGACCGGATGAACCCCTGGATTACTCGGTGGCCGGGAAGTTGTAGATCTCCGTCGGCGTGCCGATCTGCTCGACCTTGCCCTGGTTCATGACGGCGATCCGCGACGACAGTGACAGGGCCTCGGTCTGGTCGTGCGTCACGTACACCATCGTGATGTCCGTCTCGGCCTGGAGGCGCTGCAGCTCGGCGCGGAGGTCGTCGCGCAGCCGGAACTCCAGCTTCCTGCGGCACGCCGAGATCGTCTCGGAGGAGTACGGGGTCGACGTCCGCAGCCTCCTGCTCGAAGCCGGCAGGCGGGGCCTGGTCGGCGGCCAGGAGGACATGATCGTGGACATCGCCCTCGATCTGGCGAAGACCACCACGTCCTAGTATCGGGGGCATGGCCCTTTCCCCGGGGGACGTCGACCGGTTCGAGGCTTCCAGGCCCCGCCTGGAAGCCCTCGCCTACCGCCTGCTCGGCTCGGCCGCCGAGGCGGAAGACGCGGTGCAGGAGACCTTCCTGCGCTGGCAGGCCGCCGACGTCGCGCGCATCGAGGTGCCCGAGGCCTGGCTGACGAAGGTGCTCACCAACCTCTGCCTCAACCAGCTCGCCTCCGCGCGGGCCCGGCGCGAGACGTACGTCGGCCAGTGGCTCCCCGAACCGCTGCTCGGCGGCGACCCGATGCTCGGCCCCGCCGACACGGCCGAGCAACGCGAGTCCGTCTCGTACGCGCTGCTCACGCTGATGGAGCGGCTGTCTCCCGCCGAGCGGGCGGTGTACGTGCTGCGCGAGGCGTTCGGCTACCCGCACCGCGAGATCGCCGAGATCCTCGACGTCACCGAGGCCGCCAGCCAGCAGCTCCTCCACCGCGCCAGGAAGAACCTCACCACCGGCAGGGCCCGCACCGAGGTCGACGAGGCCGCCGCCCGGCGGCTCGTCGAGGAGTTCCTGACCGCCGCCGCCAGCGGCAAGACCGAGCCGCTGGTGCGGCTGCTCACCTCCGACGCCACCGCCGTCGGCGACGGCGGCGGGAAGGTCCCGGCCCGCGCCAAGGCGTTCGAGGGCGCCCTCGCCGTCGCGACGTTCCTGCGCGGCCTGCTCCTGCCCGGCGAGGCCAAACGCCGCTACCTCGGCGGCAAGCCCGGCGTCTACGCCTGGACGGCCAACGGCGAACCCGCCCTGGTGGCCGTCCTGGACGGCCGGGTCGTCGGCGTCATGTGCCTGGAGGTCACCGCCGACGGCGTCGTCGCCGTCCGCAGCCAGGTCAACCCCGACAAGCTGGTACGCGCGACCGAGCTCTGGGCGTCGGCCGACCGCAGAGAACCCCTGCTCTACGCCTTCTGAGCCACGGTGTGAGGCGCTTCACAGCGCGAACCTGTCAGGAATCCGCCGGATGCCCGGTTCAAGGGGCAAACCCGTGCGAGACAGGAGCAGGAAGATGCAGCACCGCATCGTCGTCCTCGGAGCCGGATACGCCGGAACCATGGCCGCCGGCCGCCTCGCCAGGCGGATCCGGCGCGAGGACGTCACCATCACCCTGGTCAACGCCCACCCCGACTTCGTGGAACGCGTCCGCCTGCACCAGCTGGCGACCGGCCAGGACCTCAAGCCCCGCCCGCTCAGCGAGATGCTCAAGGGCACCGGCGTCGACCTGCGCATCGCCCAGGTCACCGCCGTAGACGTCGACCGCAAGACCGTGACCCTCACCGGCTCCGAACTCCCCTACGACACACTCGTGTACGCGCTCGGCAGCGGCTGGAACCCCCAGGGCGTGCCCGGAACCGACGAGCACGCGTACGAGATCGCGAGCCGCCCCGGCGCGCTGAGACTCCGCGACCGCCTGACCCGCCTCGGCGCCGGACAGACCGTGACCGTCGTCGGCGGCGGCCTCACCGGCCTGGAGGCCGCCACCGAGATCGCCGAGTCCCGCCCCGACCTCGACGTCGCCCTCGTCACCCGCGGCGACCTCGGCGACTGGCTCTCCCCCAAGGGCCGCGCCCACCTGCGCAAGGTCTTCGGCAAGCTCGGCATCACCGTCCACGAACACGCCGCCGTCACCGCCGTCGAACCCACCCGCGTCATCACCTCCGGCGGCCCCGTCCCGGCCGCGGTCACCCTCTGGACCACCGGCTTCGCCGTCCACCCCATCGCGGCCTCAACCACCCTGAAGCTCGGCGACAACGGCCAGATCGTGGTCGACGAGACCATGCGCTCCGTCTCCCACCCCGACGTGTACGCCGTCGGCGACGCGGCCCTGGCGATGGGCGCGGGGAACAAGCCGCTGCGGATGTCGTGCGCCTCCGGAGGCCCGACTGCGTGGCAGGCCGCCGACTCGATCGCGGCCCGCCTCACCGGCGGCAAGTTCCCGAACGCGCCGCTCCGCTACTTCAACCAGTGCATCTCCCTGGGCCGCAAGGAAGGCCTGATCCAATACGTCACCGCCGACGACCGCGCCGTGCGAGCGGCCCTGACCGGCCGGTTCGCCGCCGTCTATAAGGAGCTGATCTGCAAGGGCGCCGCCTGGAACGTCGCCAACCCGACCTTCGGCCTGCCGGTCCGCCGCCGCCCCCTCACCACCACCTCAACCGCCCAATCCCCGGCCTAGCCTGGCAACCCCGAGACACACCGGTCACCTACAGAACCGCGCGAACCCGACCGAACCCGGTAACCGCCGCGCCGCCTGAGAACACCGGTTCGGCACGACAGCGCGAAACCGGCCGCACGACCCCGCCTTGGAATACCGGAAAGTCGGCGGGCGCCCCATGGCAGGTGCCCGCCGCGAGCGGGACTTTCCTCAGGAACCGCCCGGGGTGACCAGTCCGGATTCGTAGGCGAGGACCACGAGCTGGGCGCGGTCGCGGGCGTGGAGTTTCGTCATGGCGCGGTTGATGTGCGTTTTCGCGGTCATCGGGCTGATCACCATGCGGTCCGCGATCTCGTCGTTGGACAGGCCCCGCGCGACCAGGGCGACGGCCTCGCGTTCGCGGTTGGTCAGCTCCTCCAGCGCGGCGCCGGTGTGGAGCGGCTGGGTGACGTACCGGTCGATGAGCTTGCGGGTGATCGCCGGAGCGAGCAGCGCGTCCCCGCGGGCGGCGACGCGGACGGCGTGCAGGAAGTCCTCCGGCACGATGTCCTTGACCAGGAACCCGGCCGCGCCCGCGCGCAGCGCCTCGAAGACGTACTCGTCCAGGCCGTAGTTGGTCAGGATGACGACGTGCACCCCGGCCAGGGCCGGGTCGGCGGCGATGCGCCGGGTCGCCTCGATGCCGTCGACGACCGGCATCTGGATGTCGATCAGCGCGATGTCGGGCAGCAGTTCCCTGGCCAGGGCCAGGCCCTCCCGGCCGTCGCCCGCCTCGGCCACCACCTCGATGTCGTCCTCCAGGTCGAGCAGCGCCCGGAACCCGCTGCGGATCAGCGGCTGGTCGTCCACCAGCAGGACCCTGATCACGGCGTCCTCTCCACGGGAAGCTCGGCCTGTACGGTGAAGCCGCCCTCGTCGCGGGGCCCGGCGCGCAGGGTGCCGCCGAGGGCGGTGACGCGTTCGCCCATGCCGAGCAGGCCGACCCCCGGCACCGGGTCGGCGCCCCGGGTCTCGCCGTCGTCGTCGACCCGTACAGCGAGAACGTCCGGACGGCAGTCGATCCGGACGGCCGCGGTGGCGGAGGCGGCGTGCCGGGCGACGTTGGTCAGCGACTCCTGGACGATCCGGTAGACGGTCCGGCCCACCGCGGCCGGCACGTTCTCCCGCTGCCCCTCGATCGTCAGCGTCGCGTCCAGGCCGATGGCGCGGGCCCGTTCCACCAGCTCGGGGACGTGGTCCAGGCCGCGCGGCGGGGACGGGTCGTCGTCGCGCAGCGCCCCCAGGGTGGCGCGCAGCTCCCGGTTCGCCTCGCGCCCGGCCTCCTGGATCGCCAGCAGGGCCTCCGGCACCTCCTCGCCGCGCCGGCGGGCCACGTGCACGGCGACCTCCGCCTGCAGCTTGATGATCGAGATCTGGTGGGTGAGCGAATCGTGCAGCTCCCGCGCGATACGCAGCCGCTCCTCGTCGGCGCGGCGCCGCGCCGTCTCCTCCCGGGTGCGCTCGGCTTCCTCCGCCCGCCGCTCCGCCTGCCGCAACGCCTCACCCGCCGCCCCCGCGGCGACCAGCCACGCGATCTCCAGCGCACCCCGGGCCCGCGCGAACACCTCCCCCACATCGTCCAACCCCGAAGCCAGCGCCGCGAGCGGCAGCGCGGCCAGCACCACCACGCTCGCCGCCACCGTCACGGCCCGATGCCCCGCCCGCACCGCCGCGTACACGGCGAACAGGTACGCGACGGCAGGCACCTCGAACCCCACCGCCTGATACCCCACCGCGCACACCCCGGTGACGACCAGCACCACCACCGGCGCCCTCCGCCGCCCCGCCAGCGCCAGCCCCCCGCCGACCAGCAGCCCATACCCGGCCACCCCGGCGACCGTCCCCGGCCGTTCCCCCGCCAGCCCGGTGACCAGCAACACCGCCGCCACACACCCGGCGATCCCCCAGTCCACCCAGCCCCGCCCCAACCGCATACGCCCCGCCACCGCCACGGCCCGGCCTCCACTCACGCGGGACTCTCCTCCCGGTCCAGCGACCTCGTCAGAGCGCCTTCATGGGCGCACCCTAGCCCGGCGGGCGGGTGGGGCGAATCCCGCGAGCGGAGGAGTGGCGGGTACCGCGGACGCGGTATGCGTGCGGATTCTGCGGCGGCCGCGGCAGCGCGAAGTGTCCACGTACGCCGGACGACCTGCGGCGGGTCCCCCGGACACCATCGAGGACGACATCCAGACGCAGGAGGAGATCCACATGCCAGGCAGAATCGTGCCGGTGGTCGCCGGGGCCGCGCTGATCGGGGTGCTCGGGCTCGCCGCTCCGGCGCTCGCGGTCACCTCGCCGGAGCAGGTTGATTCGTACGTGATGACGTCGGGCCGGGTCTGGTCCCTGGTGGGGGCGGGGCTGGGGCTGGCCGGGACGGTGCTGGGCGGGCTGGCTCTGGCCGGGACGCGCGTCGGACGGAAGGGAGCCGTCGCCGCTCTGGGGGCGGGCCTGGTGGGCGGGGTCATCGGCGCACTGGTCGTGGCCGTCGCCCAGGGCGGCCCCGGCACCGGGTACGGCATCGTCGGCGGCTACATCGCCGTGGTGGTGTCGCTGATGGCGACGGTCCTCGGAGGCCTGGGCCTGGCCCGTACCCGCTGAGGCGGAGACCACAAGGGGCCGGGCGGCGGCCTGTGCGCGCCTGCGAAGCTGGGCGGTCGGAGCGTCGCCGTATCCCCGGCCGTCCGTATCATCTCGGCATGACGAATCCCGGGTCGCGGGTCAGCCGGCGGGCGGTGCTGCTGGCGGCGGGCGGGCTGCTCGCGGGCTGTTCGGGGCAGCCGGAGGTCGCCCCGGTGGATCTGCGGCTGGGCACGGGACCGGCGGGGGCGGTGTATCGGCGGATCGGTGGTTCGATCGCCCGGCACATCGCCCAGCAGGTGCCGGGGGCGACGGTGACGACGGTGCCGAGCGGGGCGTCCACGGACAACATCAAGATGCTGAGGAAGGGCGAGGTGCAACTCGGGCTGACGAGTCTGGACGCGCTCATCCGTACGGACGGGAGCGCGCCCGGGGAGTTGTCGGCGGTGTGCCGCCTCTACGACAGTCACCTGCATCTCGTCGTCATGGCCGGTTCGAAGGTCGAGGAGTTCGCGGACCTCAAGGGGAAGCGCGTCTCGCTGGGCGCCTACGATTCGGGCACGGAGTTCACCTCGCGGCGGATGCTGGAGCTCGGGAAGGTCGGCACCGAGAGCCGGAACCTGAGCCAGGCGGCCTCGGCGGCGGCGCTGCGCGACGGGGAGATCGACGCGATGTTCTCGCTGACGGGAGTGCCGACCCCGGCTATCACCGAGCTGGCGGAGCATCACCCGATCCGGCTGATCCCGCTGGACTCGCAGGCCGACGCGCTCGTCACCGCCTACCCGGGGCCGTACGCTCCCGCCATGATCCCGGCGACCGCGTACAAGGGCGCGCCGGCCACCCGGACCGTCGCGGTGCCGAACGTGCTGCTCGCCCGGAACGACCTGCCGGACGAGCTGGTGTACGCGATCACGGACACGATCTTCACGCACACGGGCGCGATCGCCGCCGCGGGCCGGGGCGAGCCGGACGATTTGCCCGAGGCGTGGCACATCAACGTGCGGACCGGGATCTCGACCGCGTCGGTGCCGCTCCACCCCGGCGCGGCCGCCTGGTTCCGCGACCGCAAGCGCTGAGGGTCAGGCCGGCGGGGAGGACTCCTCGCGGGGCAGCGCGACCACCGCGGCGAACCCGTGCCCGGACCCGTCGGGGCGCGGCAGGCCGTCCTCCAGCCGCAGCTCGCCCCCGGCCGCCCCGACCAGGTCGGCGCAGATCGCCAGCCCCAGGCCGGTCCCGGTGACGTTCTGGTGCCGCGGCGCGCGCCAGAACCGCCGCAGCGCCTGGGACCGTTCGGCCGCTTCGATGCCCTGCCCGTCGTCGCGGACGGCGATGGCGACCTCGTCGCCGTCGACCCGGGCGCTCACCTCGACCGTCCGCGCGCCCGACAGCCGGAGCGCGTTGCTGATCAGTTCGTCTAGGATGCTGCCGAGCCCGCCCGTGGGTTCCAGCAGCCGCAGCCCCGGCGGCACGTCGACGGTGAGCGTCTGCCCGGCCGTCGCCGTGAGCGCGCGCCACCGGTCCACCCGGGTCGTCAGCACCGCGTCCAGGTCCACGGGCGAGGCCGTGCGGATGCTCTCCATGCGGGCGCTGGCCTGCAACGAGTTGAGCAGCCGCTGCATGGCCTTCAGCTCGTCGACCGCGACGTCGTACACCTGCCGCCCGCCGCCGGAGGCGCGCAGGTGCGGTTCCAGGCTTTCCACGGCGAGGCGGAGGCTGGTCAGCGGGTTGCGGAGCTGGTGTGAGGCGTCGGAGACGAACGCCCGCTGCCGCTGCACGGCGTTCTCGACCGCGTCCATCATGGTGTTGAACGACTCCGCGAGCCGGCGCAGCTCGACCGGGCCGGCTTCGGCGTCGGCCCGGATGGTGAGGTCGCCCTGGGAGATGCGGGAGCTCGCGGCGTCCAGCTCCCGCACCGGGCGGAGCACCCACGCCGACACCGGCCAGGCGACGGCGACCAGTGCGATGAGCGGCAGCAGCCCGAGGGTGGCGAGCTGGGCCCAGCGCACGAGGATGCGCTGGCGGGTCTTCGACAGGTCGGAGATCGTGACGACGGCGCCGACGACCTCGCTGTCCCGGCCGACCGGCTCGGCGACGACGAGGGCGGAGCCGTCCCACGGCGCCCACTCGCCGGAGGGTTCCGGCCGTGCCCCGGCCAGCGCCGAGGTGACGATCGGGGGCAGCGCCGGTTCGTTCCGCGCCGCTTCCTCGTACGCGCGGCCGGGGCCCATGAGCACGGCGCCGGAGGTGTCGATCACCGCGACCGGGATGCCGTAGAGCTCGTGGTAGCGGGCCAGCTCCTGCTGGAGCGCCTCGCGCCGCCCGGTCGCCAGCGCCGTGTCGGCCAGTGACGCGAACCGGCCGACGTCGTTCAGCCGGTCCACGTACGTCTCCTGCATCTCCCGCTCGGCGACGGTGACGCCGAGCGGGACCCCGAGCGCCGAGACGAGCAGCACGGCGAGGGGCACCAGGACGAAGAGCAGTCGGCGGTGCACGGCGGGTCAGCCGACCGGCTCCGGGTCGGCCAGGAGCCGGTAGCCGACCCCGTGGATGGTCCGGATGACCACGGCGGGGCCGATCTTCTGCCGCAGCGCCGCGATGTGGGTGTCGAGCGTGCGGCTCGACGACTCCCAGGTGGCGCCCCAGATCTGGTCGAGGATGACGTCGCGGCTCACCACGTTCGGCGCCCGGCGGGCCAGCAGCAGGAGCAGGTCGAACTCCTTGCGGGTGAGCGTCACCGGCCTGTCCTCGACGGTGACCTCGCGGGTGCCGACCTCGATCCGGATCGGGCCGAGGTGGAGCGGCGCGTCGGGGGCGCTCATGGCGCGGGCCAGCCGGGTGCGGCGCAGCACGGCGTCGATGCGGGCCAGCAGTTCGGGGATGCCGAACGGCTTGACGATGTAGTCGTCGGCGCCGGCGCGCAGGCCGCGGACCCGTTCGTGCTCCTCCGAGCGCGCGGTCACGGCGATGACGGCGGTTTCGGGGCGGTCGCGCAGCTTGCGGATCACGTCGAGCCCATCGCCGTCGGGCAGGCCCAGGTCGACGAGGACGACGTCGGCGGGGTCGGCGCGCACGGCCTCCGCGGCGGTGGCGAGCCGGTGGACCTCGAATCCGGCCTGGGCCAGGACGGTCACCAGGCCACGGGCCACGCGGTCGTCATCTTCGATGATGGTGATCCGCATACCGGATTGTACGACCGGCCCCGAGGCGGCGCGAAGACCAGTTCTTGGGATTTCTGTGACATCTCCCACATTCCTTGGGATTCCTCTGACACTACGCGGGCCTCCGCGCGCCCAAACTAAGGCCGCGCAGTCACCGAACGGGTGCGAATGCGCAGACGAGGAAGCAGTGATATGAGACTCACCAGCGGATACCGGGCCGCCGCCCGCATGATCGCCGCGATCGGCGTCGTCTCCCTCGCCGCCGCCTGTGCGGGCAGCGGCGGCGGCAGCGACCCGGCCGCCTACCCGGACCAGAACATCACGTTCGTCGTGCCGTTCAGCGCCGGAGGCCCGACCGACACGGTCACCCGCCTGATCGCCGAGCCGATGGCCGCCGAACTCGGCGGCAAGATCGTCGTACAGAACGTGGAGGGCGCGGGCGGCACCGTCGGCGCCGGCGAGGTCGCGCAGGCCCAGCCCGACGGCTACACCGTCCTCATGCACCACATCGGCATGTCGACGGCGCCGTCCCTCTACCAGAACCTGGGCTACGAGCCGCTGGAGAGCTTCGAGACGGTCGGGCTCGTCACCGAGGTGCCGATGACGGTCATCGCCCGCAAGGACTTCGAGCCCGCGACCCTCCAGGACCTGGTGGCCCACGTCAAGGCCAACACCGACACGGTCACGCTGGCCAACGCCGGGATCGGCGCCGCGTCCCACCTGTGCGGCCTGCTGTTCCAGACGGCCGCCGGGGTCAAGCTGCAGGAGGTCCCGTACCAGGGCACCGGGCCCGCGCTGACCGACCTGGTCGGGGGCCAGGTCGACTTCATGTGCGACCAGACGACCAACACCAGCGGCCAGATCAGCGCCGGCGAGGTGAAGGCGTACGCCGTCACCACCCCCGAGCGGGTGGCGAGCCTGCCCGACCTGCCCACCACCACCGAGGGCGGGCTGCCCGACCTCAAGGTCAGCGTCTGGCACGGCCTCTACGTGCCCAAGGGCACCCCGCCGGAGGTCGTGACGAAGCTGTCGGAGGCGCTGCAGGCCGCGCTGGCCGACCAGAAGGTCATCGACCAGATGGCCAAGCTCGGCACCGCGCCCGTCCCGGCCGGCGACGCGACTCCGGAGGCGCACCGTACGAAGCTGGAGGAGCAGCTCGGCACCTGGTCGAAGGTGTTCGCCGACGCCGGGATCGAGGCCTCCTGACGTGCGGCGCCGCCGGTCCCTCCCGGACGTCCTGGCCGGGGGAATCTTCATCCTGATCGGTGGCGCGTTCGCGGTGGGGTCGCTCGGCTACCAGCTGGGCACCCCGCTGCGGATGGGCCCCGGCGCCTTCCCGCTGCTGGTCGGCGTGCTCGTGGCCGCTCTGGGCCTGGGGATCGTCGTCAAGGGGCTGATCGCCGGTGAGGCGATCGAGTTCGGGCGGGTTCCCTGGCGCGCGATCGCGGTCGTCTCGGTCGCGCTGGTGTTCTTCGGTCTCACCGTACGAGGGTTCGGGTTCGTTCCCACGTCGTTCGTGACCGCCCTGCTCACCACGCTGGCCAGTAAGCACGTACGTCCCCTGATGGCCCTGACGGTGAGCGCCGGGCTGACCCTGGTCGCCACGCTCGTCTTCGTCGGCGCTCTTCAGCTGCGGATCCCGCTCTGGGGCCCGTGGCTGGGGTTCTGACCCGGCAACCGGATTGAGACATGGAACTCCTCGAAAACCTCGCGCTGGGTCTGTCCACCGCGCTCCTGGTCCAGAACGTCGTCTACTGCTTCGTCGGCGTGCTGCTCGGGACGATGGTCGGCGTGCTGCCCGGCATCGGGCCGACCGCGACGGTGGCGATGCTGCTGCCGATCACGTTCAGCTTCGAGCCGGTGACGGCGCTGATCATGCTGGCGGGCATCTACTACGGCGCGCAGTACGGCGGCTCCACCACCGCCATCCTGATCAACCTGCCCGGCGAGTCGTCCGCGGCCGTCACCGCGCTCGACGGGCACGAGATGGCCCGCCAGGGCCGGGCCGGTCCCGCCCTGGCCACCGCGGCGATCGGGTCCTTCATCGCGGGCACCATCGCCACCCTCGTGCTCGCGGTCGCGGCGCCGCCGCTGGCGCGCGTCGCCCTGCAGTTCGGCCCGGCCGAGTACTTCTCGCTGGTCCTGCTCGGCCTGATCGTGTCGATCGCGCTGGCGCGCGGCACGGCGCTCAAGGCCCTGGCGATGATCTTCCTCGGCGTCCTGCTCGGCACCATCGGGCAGGACATCTACACCGGCACCCCGCGGTTCGTGTTCGAGCAGCGGGAGCTGTACGGGGGCATCGACTTCGTGTCGGTCGCCGTCGGCATGTTCGGCGTGGCCGAGATCCTGCGCAACCTGGAGAACGAGCAGACCCGCACCACGATCGTCGGCAAGGTGAAGAACCTCTGGCCCACCCGCGACGACTGGCGCCGCATCGTCGGCCCCATCCTGCGCGGCACCGGCCTCGGCTCCGCGCTCGGCATCCTGCCGGGAGGCGGTCACGTGCTGGCCTCGTTCACCTCGTACGCGGTAGAGAAGCGCATCTCCAAGCGGCAGGACCAGTTCGGGCACGGCGCCATCGAGGGCGTCGCCGGGCCCGAGTCGGCCAACAACGCCGCCGCGCAGACGTCGTTCATCCCGCTGCTCACCCTGGGCCTGCCGGCCCACCCGGTGATGGCGCTGATGATCGGCGCGTTCATCGTGCACGGCATCACGCCCGGCCCGAACGTCATCAGCGAGGAGCCCGCGCTGTTCTGGGGGCTCATCGCGTCGATGTGGATCGGCAACGTGCTGCTCGTGCTGCTGAACCTGCCGCTGATCGGCATGTGGGTGCGGATGCTGCGCATCCCGTACAAAGTCCTGTTCCCGATGATCATCCTGTTCGCGTCGATCGGCACGTACTCCCTGGGGTTCAACGCCTTCGACGTCTACGCGATCATGTTCTTCGGGCTGCTGGGCTACGTCCTGATCAAGTGCGGCTGCGAGCCGGCGCCGCTGCTGCTCGGCTTCGTCCTCGGGCCGCTGCTGGAGGACAACCTGCGGCGGGCGCTCATCATCTCCCGCGGCGACGCCACCGTCTTCCTCACCCGGCCCATCTCCGGAGCGCTCCTGGCGCTGACGGCGGTGGCCCTGGTCATCACCGTCCTCCCGGCGATCAGGAAGCGTCGCGAGCAGGTGTTCGTCGAAGACGAATAGCCAGCGCCGTCATCGCCACCGCGGTCACCACCGTGACCAGCGGAATGACCGGCAAGGCGGCGGGGACCATGAAGATCGTCACCGTCCCCGCCGCCGCCCCGGCCACCAGAGACGTCAGAATGGCCAGATCCCGCAGCCGCGCCACCCCCAGACCCGGCGCCAGCAGAGCGGAGATGACCCCGGTCAGCGTCCCCGTGAGATACGTGGTCGACACGGCCAGCCGCCCGCCCAGAGCGCGCATCGCCGCACTCTGCAACCCCATCGCCGACGCCGCCAGCACCAGCAGCACATGCCGCTCCCCGCCGGCCAGCCAGCCCACCGCGAACAGGACCAGCACCAGCAGCTCCGCCCCCAGCGCCGCCAACATGCCGGCGACCTGCGCCGACACCCACCGCGCGATCCCGGTCCCGGCGGCGACCCCCACCGCGTACCCGGCCAGCGCGAGCCCCGCACCGACCAGACTCTCCACCTTGCCGGTGCCCGCCGCGTTGCCGAACACCACCAGGTTGCCGGTCATGACGCTGCTGAACACCCCGCCGAGCCGGATGACACTGGCCGCGTCGACCGCCCCGGTCCCGAGAGTTAGCGTGACGGCCACCGCGCTGAGCGGGACATCCTCAGGCTCCCCACCGCCCATCCCGCCCCCTCCGGTCAGAACACACTCTTCGTGCCGGTTTCGTGACTTATTGATACCGAGGCAGGTCGTGAACTATTCACTGGCCGTCTCCGCCTGCGACCCGCAGCGTTGTGGGCATGAGGAACAGAGCGGATCTCATCGTCTACCTGGCCGTCGCCTTCGGCGGGGCGTGGCTCGCGGCCATCCCGCTGTGGACGCAGGGGCTCCAGACGACCGCGCTCCCCCTGTCGCTGGCCGGGCTCCAGCTGTCGCCCGCGCTCGGGGTGCTCGTGGTGTGGCTGATGACCGCGCTGCGGAAGGATCCGGCCGCGCGGGAGTGGGCGCGGCTGACCGGGCTGACGTTCGGGGACCGGCCGGGGCGGACCGTCGGGTACACCGCCGCGACGTGGGCGGGGCTCCCCCTGCTGATCGCCCTCGTGATCGCGGTCAGCGCGCTGGCCGGGGTCTTCCCGACCGACCTGAGCGGGCTCTCCGGCTACCGGCAGGCCTTCCCGCAGGGCACCCACGCCACCGCCGTGGTGGGCGTCGTCTCCGGGATCGTGGTGACCACGGTGTTCGCGTCGGTGACGGCCTTCGGCGAGGAGTGGGGGTGGCGCGGCTTCCTGCTGCCCCGCCTGCTCCCCCTCGGGTACGGCCGGGCCATCCTGCTCTCCGGCCTCATCTGGGGTCTGTGGCACGCGCCCCTGACCCTCCTCGGCTGGAACTACCCCGGCCTCGGCCCCTGGGCGGTGCTCCCGTTCACCCTGTTCTGCGTGGCCGTGGGCGCCGTGCTCGGCTGGCTCCGGCTCAGCACCGGCAGCGTCTGGCCGGCGGTGATCGGCCACGGCGTCCTCAACGCCGCCGTCCCCACCCTGTACCTCGTCGTCTCGGCGGCGGGCCAGTTCCCCGATCCGCTGCTCGGCGGGGTGTTCGGGGCGATCGGGCTGATCGCGTTCGGCGCGCTGGGGCTCGCCCTGGCACGGATACGCCCCTGGTCAAAGAGCATGTAGGTGGAGACCTCGTACGGCTCGTCACAATTGGTCATGCATCTCGGACATGGGCGGATCACCAGTTGAGCCGCTCGGTCAGGAGTGCCTGCTGGGCCGGATTGGCGGTCAGGTCCAGGGCCCGAGCGTCGGCGCGGTGGGCCTCGTCGCGGCGGCCCAGGGCGCGCAGCAGCTCGGCGCGGGTGGCGTGGAAGAGCGGATAACGCTTCAGCGGCAGGTCCGCCAGCTCGGCCAGCGCCGCCTCGGGGCCTTTGACGTGCTGGAGCGCGATCGCCCGGTGCAGGCGGGTCACCGGGGAAGGCGCCAGGCGCAGCAGCATGTCGTACAGGACGAGGATCTGCGCCCAGTCGGTGTCCGCGAAGCTGCTCGCCTCGGCGTGGCAGGCCACGATCGCCGCCTGCAGCTGGTACGGGCCAGGACTGCGGTGGGTGTGGGCGGTGCGGGTCAGCAGGGAGGTGGCCTCGGCGATGGCGGCGTGGTCCCAGAGGGAGCGGTCCTGGTCGGGCAGGAGCACCAGGCGCCCGGCGGGGTCGAAGCGGGCCGCGGCACGGGCGCGGTGCAGCCGGATCAGCGCCAGCAGGCCCGCCGCCTCCGGCTCCTTGGGCATCAGGTTCGCCAGCAGCGCGGCCAGCCATTCGGCGTCGTCGACCAGGTCACGCGCCTGCGCCCGCTCGTTCGTACTGGAGAGGTAGCCCTCGTTGAACAGCAGGTAGATGACGGCGAGCACGCCGCCCAGCCGCTCGCCCAGCTCCTCCTCCCGGGGAACGCGGTACGGGATGCCAGCCTCGCCGATCTTCCGTTTGGCGCGGGTGATGCGCTGGGCCACGGTCGGCTCGGGCACCACGAACGCCGCCGCGATCTGGGCCGTGCTCAGGCCGCACACCACCCGGAGCGTCAGCGCGATCCGCGCCTCCAGGGACAGCGCCGGGTGGCAGCAGGTGAAGACGAGCCGGAGCCGGTCGTCGCGCGGTTCGGGTTCCGGGCGCAGGAGCAGGGCCAGTTTGGCGCGGTAGTTCGACTCGCGGCGCAGCACGTCCAGGCCGCGACGGCGGGCGACTGTGAACAGCCACGCGTCCGGGCGCTCCGGGATCCCCTCGGCCGGCCAGCGGCGCAGGGCGGTCTCGACCGCGTCCTGCACCAGGTCCTCGGCCGCGGCGAAGTCGCCGAGCAGCGAGACCAGGGACGCGGCCAGCCGCCCGGCGTGCTCGCGCACCACCCGCGCGAGCACCTTCTCGTGCGCCGGCTCACTCACCAGATCGGGCGGATCTCCACGATCGGGCAGGCCGGCCAGGACCGGACCAGCTTGAGAGCCTCATCCAGATCGGCCACCTCCACCTCGGCGAACCCGCTCACCACCTCCTTGCCCTCGACGAACGGCCCGTCCGTGACAACCGGCTCCCCCTCACCCAGCCGCACGGTGGTGGCGGTGTGCCGGGCCGCCAGATGGGTGTGGTGCGTGATCTTGTCGGCGTGGTCGGCGAACCACTGCCCGACGGCGGCGTAGGCGGCCTCGCGTTCCTGCTCGCCCATCGACTCCAGCTCCTTCGCGAACTCCGGCGACTCGACGAACATCAGCACGTACTTCACGGCGCTCCTCCTGGGGTCACGGGACGGCGCTCCACCGTCCCTACCCATCTGACGATCGGCGCCCGCCCGGATACGACATCCTCGGATTCAGATTCAATCGAACTGGTGCTCGAAAACTCTGGCATCAGCGCTCAGATCACGCTTACGATCTTGATGTTCGCCGGCCGTCCTGAGCGGCCGGCTCTCCCACGACTGGACGGAGATCGACCTTGAGACGTGCGCTGATCGCGTTAGGCATCGGCTTGAGCGTGCTGGGTTCCGCTGTCGTCACCGCCCCGGCGGAGGCCGCGAGCGTCGCGACGGTCCCGCTGGCCCGCACCAGCACGGCGGCCCAGGAGGTCGCCGAGTTCTGGCTCGCGGACGGGGCCGCCAACCTCCGCGACGCCACACCGTACGAGGTGGGGGCGACCAAGAACGGGGAGCGCCTTTCCGCAGACGTTCCGCCCGACGGGCCGCCGGTCTCCCTCGCCCCGATGGAAGCGCCGGACCCCGCGACCTCGGGCAAGGTGTTCTTCATCGGCGACGACGGCCGGCCGCACTGGTGCACCGGAACCGCCGTGCGGTCGTCGTACCGCAACACGGTCGCGACGGCGGCGCACTGCGTGTTCAACATCGAGGCTCCGATGGGCGCGCTCGGCGCATGGGTCTTCGTCCCCGCCTACACCGAAGGCGCGACCCCGTACGGCCTCTACGTCGGGAAGCAGGGCAACACCCACTACGACTACGACGACATCCGGGACCACGGGCGTAACTACGCCTTCGTCAACGTGTACAACGGCGTCGTCTCCTCGGCTTCCGCCGGGCTGACCGACGTCGGGAGGCTCGGCGACAACGTCGGCGGCCAGGGGATCGCGTTCAATCAGCCGATCGCGTCCACGGTCGACGTCCTCGGTTATCCCGCCGGCCCGCACCCCGACGGCACCCGGCCCTACACCGGCGAATCCCTCGAACGGTCGACCGGGTCGAGGTTCGCGGTACGGGTCACGGTCGCCCGCGCGGACCGGCTCGTCGGCGTCGACTCTCCGTTCACCGGTGCGGGTTCGCTCGGTTCGGCATGGCTGACCGGCTACTCGGACGAAACCCGTACCGGCTATCTCAACGGCATCACGACCAGCGTCTCCGACACCGACGGCGACGGCCGGTACGACACCGGCATCTCGTCGTACTTCGACCGCGAGACGATCCCGGTCTACCAGCACACCAGCGGCACCTGGACCGGCCGCTTCATCTGATCGGATCACCACGTGCGGGTGATGGGCGCCATACCGGGCGGCCACACGGTGCCCATCGCATCTCTCTGATGTCTTAGCTTGGAAACGGCATATGGCAGTGTTCTTCCCATCCGAACCCCGGTCAGGAGATCTGCCATGGCACGTGTCCAGCTCGCCCTCCGCGTCGCAGACCTGGAAAGCTCGATCACCTTCTACAGCAAGCTCTTCGGCGTCGAACCGGCCAAGCGCCGCCCCGGCTACGCCAACTTCGCCATCGCCGAACCGCCGCTCAAGCTGGTCCTGATCGAGGGCGAGGAGGGCGAGCCGACGCGGATGGACCACCTGGGCGTCGAGGTCGAGGAGTCAGCCCAGGTGGACGCCGCCACCCAGCGCCTCAAGGACGCCGGCCTGGCCACCTTCGAGGAGAACGACACCTCCTGCTGCTACGCCCTCCAGGACAAGGTCTGGGTGCACGGCCCCGGAGGCGAGCCGTGGGAGGTGTACGTGGTCAAGTCCGACGCCGACACCCCGGGCGCCATGGCCGCCCCCGAGCCGACATGCGCCTCGTAGAGGCGGCGCCGCGCTAGCGGCGGACGCGGTAGACGAGGTGGAGCACGCGGTCGCCCTGGATCACCACGTGCGGGTCCTCCAGCAGGTGCTGGGCGTCGATCGAGCCGAAGAAGCGCTTGCCCGAGCCGAACACCACCGGCACCACGTCCATCGCCACCTCGTCCACCAGGCCGAGGGCGAAGGCCTGGCCGCCGACGTCGCCCGCCGCCACGGCCACGGTGCGGTCCCCCGCGAGTTCCTTCGCCTTGGCGACCGCGCGGGTCACGTCGTCGACGAAGTGGTAGGACGCCTCCGGGTGCCAGCCTTCGGGCTTGGGCCGGTGCGACACCACGACCACGTGGTCACCCGCCGGGGGCTTGCCGTCCCAGCCGTTCACCATGTCGGTCGACCGACACGACGTTGTGCATCTTCACCATGGTCGGCTATGCGTCGACCGAGCGACCTGGGAATCGACAGGCTCAGGGAGAAACAATCGTCCGGTGATAGTGCACCACCGGTTCGGCGAAGCCTTCCCCCTCTTCGATCTCCATGCGGCCCGAGAGGGTGAAGCCCATCCGTTCGTAGAAGCGGCGGGCGCGGGGGTTGGCCTCGAACACCCAGAGCCCGGCCGTGTCGTAGCCCAGCTCACGGAGCCGCCGCAGCGAGCGGGTCATGAGCGCCGCGCCCAGCCCGGTCGACCAGTGTTCCGGCAGCACGTAGATCGCGTAGATCTCGGCCTGGCCGAAGGCGCTCAGGCCGGCGATCCTGCCCTCCGCCTCCGCCACGAGGACGCGCCGGTCGCCGATCATGCGCTGCCAGTGTTCGACCTGTGCGGGGGTGACGGTCAGCGCGTCGAGGTAGGCGTCCGGTAAGAGCCCGTGGTAGGCCGCCCGCCAGGAGGCGTTCTTGACGTGCAGCACCTCTTCGGCCTCGTCGCGTACGGCGTCCCGTACTTCGAAACCCGTCATGTCAGCGTGCCGGTGACGCGCCACAGGTCGTAGCTCCACAGCGAGGCGCACGTCCCCGCGCAGCTCTCCGTGAAGACGACCGTGAGCGTGCCGGGGTCGGGCAGCGTGCCGTAGACGGTGCGCAGCAGGCCGGCGTTGTGGTTGCGGGGCAGGCCGGTGAGCGCGGGGTCGATCACGCCCTCGACGCGCCAGGAGCCGCCGCCGTTCCAGATGGACGCGCCGTCGATGCTCGCCACCTGGAGCGACGCGCCGATCTGCCTCGGGTGGTCGGCTGGATACGGGTGCTGTTCCCGTACGACATAGAAACGGTCGCGGGACGGGTCGTAGGCGACGTCGAAGTTGTTGAGCCAGTCGGGACGCCCGTCGGCGCCGGTCAGCCCGGCCCGGGTGATCTCGACGGCGGGGCCGATGACGGGGGCGGACATGTCGGCCAGGGTGATGTCGCGCCGGTAGGCCCGCGTGCCGTCCGGGCCGCCCGAGGTGTAGAAGAGCAGCAGCCGGCCGCGGTCGGGCTGGACGGCGGTGACGGCGGGCTGGCCGACGCCCCACGCCGTGGTGCCTTCGAAGGGGAACGCCACGACGGGCCGCGGATACTTCACCCACGGCCCGTCGAGCGACTGGGCGAAGGCGACGCCGATCTGGTTGTGGGCGCTGGCGTCGACGTCGTTGCCCAGGTAGAACATCGCGTATTTGTACGTGACGCCCTGGAAACGAGCGGTGACCGCGACGACGGCGGGGTCGCAGTTGTGGAAACGGTCCCAGCCGGTGCCGCCGGAGGCGATGACCCGCCGGTCACTGACGATCTTCCCGCCGGTGCGCCGGGTGTGCCAGATGTCGTCCTTGATCTTGCCGTCGGTGGTGTTGTGGCAGGTCCAGTAGTGCTCGGTGGTGCCCTGCGCGATCGCCGCCGGCGCGTACGCGTAGATCTTGCCCTTCGGGTCGTAGATCTGCTCGATCGAGCCGGGCTGCCAGCCGACGGCCGCCTGCGCGGGCGCCGGGAGGAGTGCGCAGACGAGCGCGATCAGACAGGTCAGCATGGCGGCTCCTCCCCTTGATCGTCCGGGGAGGAGCATACGCCTGCGGAGCTATCCCCGTTCGGTCACGAGGGAACGCGCGGGTGTGAGCGCCGATGACAGAGCCCAGCGGCCCGGGCCGAGGATGGCGACCAGGAGGAAGGCCCAGCAGAACAGCGCGGCCTTCTCGCCGCCGTTCTCGATCGGGAACAGCGCCTGCGGCTGGTGGACGATGAAGTACGCGTACGCCATCGTCCCCGAGCAGACGACGGCGGCGGTGCGGGCGCCCAGGCCGAGCATGACGAGGGAGCCGCCGACGAGCTGGATGACGGCCGCCCACCAGTCCGGCCACTGCCCGACGGCGGGCACCTGGCCGTGCGGCCCGCCCAGCACGTCGAAGAGCGTCGCCGCGCCGTGGCAGGCGAAGAGCAATCCGATCACGATCCGGTACAGCGCCAGGAAGAGCCCTTGATCTTTGACCAGGGAATCCACAGAAGGTGTCCTCTCGACGTACGGGTTGAGGCGCCGCGACGTTGCAGAACGCCATTTTGGGAGCGCTCCCAAATAGTCGCCGGAAGCCTCCAGACCGTCAACGCCACTCGCGGCGGCGAGAGGCCGGTAGGGGTTTCACGTGGTGGAATGTGGGGTCAGATACTTGAAATTTTCATTAGTACGCGTGCAACTAAGGGCATCCCGGATCCCCTCCGGGTCGTCTGAGACGGCGTGCGGGCGAGCAACGTCTGCAGGTCACCCACGGTCCACGCCCCCGGCACCCAGCCCAAGACCGGAACTGAGCGAGCCGGTAACCACCCGCCGGAGTCAGTCCTTCTGCTTGCCAGGGACGGTGGCGTCGGTGATCAGCTGGGGCGCGATCGGCTTCATCAACGCGCCCGATGCCGCCTCCGGGCGATGCATATCACCACGAGACGGGATCCCCGTCATATCGAAGATCTCGGGCCCCGACGGCGGCCGGCGAGCATCTGCCCGGCGGTGATTACGTAGCCTCCCCCTCCGTCAGTTTCCCGGCAGATTTCGCCGGCAGGAGCGAGACCGTTCCCAGCAGCCAGTCCGCGAGCCGGTCGCGTTCGACCAGCACCAGCGGCTCCTTCGCGCCCAGCGCTTCGAGCCTGGCCTGCTTGGTGAGGTTGGCAGAGGTAACCAGAACGCCCGTGTGACCCGCGAAGGTGTTGGCCAGCGCGCCGAGGAAGTTGCGCACGTCAGGCGCACCGACTGATTTGCTGTAACGCTTGCATTGAATGGCGTACCGGCCGTGACCGGGAACGTAGGCAGTGATGTCCACCCCGCCGTCACCGGCACCACCACGCTGGCGGACCTGGCGGAACCCGTCGGCGATCATCCGCTCGGCGACGAGGCGCTCGAATTCCTGGCCGGACATGCGATCGACCTTTTCCAGCTCGACGTTGGCGGCCAGAAAGCGCTGTCTCTCCGCCCTGATCATGCGGTGCCGGAGAATGAGCCCGCCGACGAGTAACGCGGCGAGCAGACAGGTGATCCCCAGGGCCCAACCGGGGTATTCGGCGGCGAACCACACGACCGCGACACCCGCGACACAGGCCGCCGTGACTATGCGCTGCCTCTTACGTGCCCTCTTCCTGGATCCCCTCGCCACGGCTCCTCCTCCATGAAGTGGTACCGAGGGCCAGTCTGAGTGAGAGCACCGACAAATCCGGGGCGGCCGAGCACCGCGATGGACCGGACAGGCCCCTTACGTGGACCATGCAGCAAGGAGTTCCGCCGGACCGTAAGCGGCGTCGAGTCCTTCGCAGTCGATCCCGTTGCGCGAGACGGCGAGCACAGGGATGGGGTCGAAGGTGAGTGCGGCGCGGTGCCGGTGCAGTGCCGCGAGATCATGCCGGTCGAACGGGGAGTTCTCCAGCCACTTCACAGAGCCGACGAACAGCAGCTGTTTGGCGATCGGCGCGCGGTCCGCTCCCACGATGTCGATCTCCACATCGTTGCTACGGGTCCAGTAGCCGCCGATAGCGGGGGCAGCGGGCAGGTTCTCGTCGGGCAGCAGCCGTGCCAGCGCCTCACGCACCAGAGGCTCGATCGCCCTGCCGCGCCAACTGGTCCAGCTTTCACGGATGCGCGCCAGTGTCAGGTCGCCCCGGCCCCGCTCGATCTCCTCCATGGCCGGGTCCAGGAACTTCAGCCAGAAGCGGAGGTAGGGATCCGCAACCCGATAGCGGCGATCCTTCGAGGGCCGCGTGGAGATGGGAAGCTCGGCCGCGACCACCCGCTTGTCCATCAAAATGTCCAACGCCCGCTGGAGTGAGGCCCCTGCGATGCCGCCGGCGGCTTGGGCGATGTTCGTGAACGTCCGCTCGCCGCTGCCGATCGCCGAGAGCACAGTCCTGGCCTGCACCTGCTGGGGGAACTCCGCGGCGAGCGAGCGCTCCGCCGACACCAGCAAGGCCGAGACCGGATCCCTGAGCGCCGTACTCAGGAAGTCCCACATTCCGGCTCCGTGCGGCCATTCCACACAGACCAAGGGAAGGCCGCCGGTGATCAATGCGGCGTCGAAGGCCGTGGCCGGGTCGAGGCCGAGCATGTCTCCCACCTCCGCCGGGTTGAGCGGGCCCAGCACCATTTCCCGGCCGCGCTGATGGAACGGGCGTCCGTAGCTGTTCAGCGCCTCCATCATCGACAGGTCGGAGCCGATGAGAATCAGCAGAACCGGCTTGGTCTCCAGCACTCGATCCCAGGCCCGCTGAAGCATGCCTTCGAAAGCGCCCTCCTCATCCATCAAGTAGGGCACCTCGTCCATCACGACCACGCTCGCCCGGTCGTGGGGCAGTGCCGCTGCCAGGACGTCGAAGGCGGCATCCCAGGTCGCCGGGCGCGCGGCCGACAGCAGATGCGCGAGCGGGAGGTTGGATGACTGCGCATCCCGGCTGAGCCGTTCCAGGTCCGTCTCCGGGGACGCGCCTGTGGCGGCGTAGAAGAGGAACGGAGCATCGGATCTCTCCACGAACCGCTCTACCAACCGCGACTTGCCCACCCGGCGGCGCCCTCGAAGCATCACGCACCGCCCGGGCCGCTCTCCACCGATCCCGGCCGCCACCTTGCGCAGCTCGCGCTCCAGTGTCTCTAGCTCACGTCCCCTGCCGACGAAGTCCACCACGCCCCCTACCCCCGCTCACTACCAAACATGTTACTACCATCGATGTTACTACCGCCGATGTTACTAACATTGATGATAGTAACTCTCCAGTTACATGCCATGAACACAGCAGGCAGAGACGTCCCCGAGGCGCGCCAGACTTCGGCAGCGGGCCTGGACCTGCCCACCACTCCGGCACGAGGACGATCACATCCCTGCCGGCACCCTCAGACAGCGATTCGCACATAGGCGCGATCGTCATAACTCCGACTGCCGGGCTGCACTCCCTTCGTTGCACGCAGCGGCCCGATACAGAGCGGGTCCTCCTTCAAGAGCTCCGACAATCTGGCCTCACTCTCGGCCAGGCTCGGAAGTACCACCGGATACCCATCACTGGCCAGCACGATCTCGTCCACATATCCGGGCACGGAATGGATATCTATATAGTCATCCGGAATGGGCCGGCCGTCGAGCGCCCCGTACCCCCACTCGTCACTTCTCAGCTCATTGCGAAAGACTCCCTGCAGCTGAAGAAGCGGGAGGATCACCTCTCGGCCCGGATCACTGCGCATCAAGTCAAATACTTCGGCGCCTGCCGCAATATTTGCAGATATCACGGCAGCCCGCACACCTTCGGCAAAATAATCCACCATCTTCCGCCGCCTGACCCCACCCGGCTTCACGCCTGAGTGCCAGAAAGCAACATCCCCCAACTGCCAGATCTCGCGCCTCAAGCTCGAATACACGGCCAGCACCGCAGACGGGCGCTCCTGCAAAGGAAGATCATCAGGAAGCTCGTGATCGACAGCGTCAGTAAGCGCAGAGAAGGCTTGGCGAGCGGAGACGTCGGGCGCCAGATCAGCCAGCACACTCTTGCATATCTCCATCACAAGACGGCCCCCCGTGCGCCCCGAGTACTGCTTACCGCTCTTGTCCGTGGCCCCATCTATAACGGCGGCAAAAGATTCCGACAGAAAGATTCCGTCTTCACAGTCATCCTCATGCGTAGATTTGCCGACAATGCTACTTTCGATGACCTTCATTCCGAGATCCTTTGATCTTGATCTGCTTGGTCCTGACCACCCGCGGAGCGATGACGTGCCCGTCCGGAAGCACATCCGACTCCACCAGAACGCAGATGTTCTTCGAAGTACGAAGCTTCCCTCCGTTCTCCGCCAGCCAGCGTGCCGCGGCCACCACACCATGCGTGTGGCAACCTCCCACCAGAACAATGCGCCTGGATCTATTCAATGGATTGTCTACCCGCACCACGAATCCATAATCGCGCACCACGCATCCACGCCGAATCTCCCCCTCGTACACATCCGTTCCCCACACTATCGTTTCCCCCTTCACCGTCAGCGGCAACGCCTCCCCCAGTAACCGCATAAAGAGCTTGCTGACTTCATTGGTTTTCGGCCCGCCGAACACCAGCACGTTTTTCTCCAGGTCACTGCCGGGAACCTGAGAAGAGAGCCGAACTTGTTGCAGATCGATATTCGGTAAGCTCGCGTGAGTATAGGCACGAGTATTAACATGGCGCGAACCTGCCCTATCCCCGTCGTGGGTCGCTCGTACTTGCCGGTATGCACAAGCGCAGAGGATGCCACGATCATGATCAGGTCACGAGCGTCCGAGAAGCGCCAGAGGCGTCGCGCCGGCAACCTCTTGACCACCAGCCATCGAGCGGCTGCGGCCAAGGCTGCAATAGCGGCCCCGATAGCCGCGGAAAGAGCGGACTCGGCGCTGAGATCCAGCACGTCCTGCAGCACATCGAGCGCAGCCATGTACTGAACGCTGTGCTCGCACTTTCACATATGTGATGGCCTATCGGTCGTCAGCTCAGAAGAGGTCAGCGCGGGGTGGCAGCCAAGCTGCGGGCGCAGGCGTGAAGGGTTCAGCATCCCGCCGAGGACGCCCGGAGTCGCGGCCCGAGCAGCACCACACTCACCCGGTCCCGCATCATCGGGCAATCGACATCAGAGACGGAGTAGTCGACGTCCCATCGCACGGAACAGGCGGCGACGATGATGGTCATGTCGTCAGGCAGGTTGGACGGCCTATCCGCCGTCTCTCCGAGCCTTCCTGGATCCCCTCGCCGCGGTTCCGTGCGCGCGGCCGTACAGATCATCGCACCCCGCGGGCGGCACTCACGGCACCAAGATCATCACCTCGACGCCGGAGAGCGCGGGGTCTCCGGGCCCGTGCACGGATCGGTGAAGACCCTTGACTTTTGTATCCGTGAGCCTCCAGCCTATCCGGAACGATATCCGTCTAAGTAGATCCATATATCGAAGGAATCCATCGTTTGCGAGGATCCTGCCACTGTCGCGGTCGCGGCGGTTGGCACGGTCCTCGGCCGGTGCGGTTCGGGACGCGGAGGAAACCCCATGGTGCATCACATGGGAACCACAGGCGGAACGCCGGGGGTAGTAGCCCCCCGGCGCGCTTTTCGGCGGCGGGATTTCCTGAGAGGTGTCGGCCTGGCGGGGCTGGGCGTGGCGGGAGCCGGGCTGCTGGCCGCGTGCGGTGCTGATCCGGCGGCGTCCGGAGCGGGTGGCGCCCCCGCCGACGGTAACGGGAGCCTGGTCTGGGCGAACTGGCCGCTCTCGATCGACACCGACGAAAGCGGCCGGATCCCGAGCCTGGAGCAGTTCACGGAGCAGACCGGTATCAAGGCCAGCTACGTCGCGGAGATCAACAGCAACGACGAGTGGTTCGCCAAGGTGCGGCCGCTGCTGGAGAGCGGTCAGGGGCTCGCGGCGAGCGTGGTGAGCCCGACCGACTGGCTGGCGCAGCGCATGATCGAGCTGGGCTGGACGCAGAAGCTCGACAGGGGCAAGCTCACGAACGCCGGCAACCTGCTGCCCGCGTTCGCGGATCCCGCCTTCGACCCGGGCCGCGACCACACGATGGCCTGGCAGGGCTGGATCTGCGGGATCGCCGTGAACACGGAGGTCACCGGCCGGGACATCAAGTCGGTCGACGAGCTGCTCACCGACCCGGATCTGAAGGGCAAGGCGGCGCTGCTCAGCGAGCTGCGGGAGACCGTCGGCCTGCTGCTGCTCTCGATGGGCGCCGACCCGGGCAAGTTCACCGACGACGAGTTCAACGGGGCGCTGGAGAAGATCGACAAGGCGCTGGCGTCGGGGCAGTTGCGCAAGTTCACCGGTAACGACTACGCACCGGACCTCGCCAAGGGCAACCTGGCGGCGTGTTTCGCCTGGGCGGGCGATGTCGTCCAGCTGAGCAAGGACAACCCGAAGATCAAGTTCTTCATCCCGGAGTCGGGGGCCATCCTCATCGAGGACGTCATGATGATCCCGAACCACGCCCGGGACCCGGAGGGCGCGCACAAGCTGATCGACTACTACTACGACCCCACGGTGGCGGCGCAGGCGGCGGCGTACATCAACGCGTTCTGCCCGGTCAGCGGCGCGCAGGAGGCCATGACCAAGGTCGAGCCGGAGCTGGCCGAGAACGAGCTGATCTTCCCGGACGCCGAGATGATGGCCAGGATGCACCGGTTCATGCCGCTCAGCGCCGACCAGAACCAGACGTACCAGGACGCGTTCAACCGCACGACCGGGCTGTAGTGGAGCTTTGATGACCATGGACACCCCGACTGGAGCGCTCCAGATCGTCGAGGTCACCAAACGGTTCGGCAAGACGACGGCGGTCGACGACCTGTCGCTGACCATTCCGGAAGGCTCGTTCTTCGCCATCCTGGGCCCGTCCGGCTGCGGGAAGTCGACGACGTTGCGGATGGTGGCGGGGCTGGAGCGCCCCACCTCCGGGCGCATCTTCCTCGGCGAGCGCGACATCACGGACCTGCGCCCGCACCATCGGCCGCTGAACACCGTGTTCCAGAACTACGCGCTCTTCCCCCACCTGAACGTCTTCGAGAACGTCGCGTTCGGCCTGCGGGAGCGGCGGCAGAAGGACATCGCGGCCAAGGTCGAGACGATCCTGGAGCTGGTGCAGCTGCCCGGCTACGGCGACCGCAAGCCCGCCCAGTTGTCGGGCGGGCAGCAGCAGCGGGTCGCGCTCGCCCGCGCCATCGTGAACGAGCCGCAGGTGCTGCTGCTCGACGAGCCGCTCGGCGCGCTCGACCTGAGGTTGCGGCGGCAGATGCAGATCGAGCTGAAGCGCATCCAGACCGAGGTGGGCCTCACGTTCGTGCTCGTGACGCACGACCAGGAGGAGGCGCTGACGCTGGCGGACACGATCGCGGTCATGCACGACGGCCGGCTGGAGCAACTGGGCAGTCCGGTCGAGCTGTACGAGAACCCGCGGACGGCGTTCGTCGCGAACTTCCTCGGCACCTCCAACCTCCTGTCCGGCGAGGTGGGCGAGCGCCGTGACGACGCTCTGGTGGCGGACGTCGCGGGCCATCGGATCGTGGTCCCCGCCGACCGCAACCACGCGCCGCCGTCCGGCCGGATCTACGTGGGTGTACGTCCGGAGAAGCTGCACATCACGACCGAGGAGTCACAGGTCCCGGCCGATCACAACGCCATCCAAGGCCAGGTCGTCGACGCGAGCTTCACCGGCATCGGCACCCAGTACCAGGTGCGCCTGCCGTGGGGCCAGGAGGTGATGGCCTTCGCCCAGAACCTCTCGGCCGGCATCCGGCTGGCCGCCGGCGAGCAGGTGACGCTGCACTGGGACGTCGCCCACACCTTCGCGCTCGACGGCGCGGAGGAGGCGCCGCTCGCGCCGACGGCCAAGGACACCGTCGGAGCCAGGCCATGACCACGGTCACCGAGCCGGCCCGCCGGCGACGGATCCGCGTCCCCACCCCGTACCTGCTCCTGCTGCCCGGCCTCGCCTGGCTGGCCTTCTTCCTCCTGGTGCCGCTGGTCACGCTGGTGTCGATGTCGCTGCAGAGCGGGTCGTTCGCCACCGGCTACCGGCTCACGTTCGCGTTCGGCAACTATCCGGAAGCGCTGTCGGCCTACGTGGTGTGGTTCGGGCGGTCGTTCCTCTACGCCGGGATCGCCACGATCGCCGCCCTGCTGATCGGGTACCCGCTGGCCTACGCGATGGCCTTCAAGGTCGGGCGTTTCAAGTACGTGCTCCTGACCCTGGTCATCGCGCCGTTCTTCACCAGCTTCCTGGTGCGGACCCTGGCCTGGACGACGATCCTGAGCGACACGGGCGCGATCGTCGGCCTGTTCCGCGGCATCGGCATCCTGGGCGCGCAGGACCGCCTGCTGGCGACGCCCTTCGCCGTGATCTGCGGCCTGACCTACAACTTCCTGCCGTTCATGACGCTGCCGCTCTACGC
Source organism: Nonomuraea sp. NPDC049649 (assembly GCF_040675175.1). Taxonomy (NCBI): domain Bacteria; kingdom Bacillati; phylum Actinomycetota; class Actinomycetes; order Streptosporangiales; family Streptosporangiaceae; genus Nonomuraea; species Nonomuraea sp. NPDC049649. Next base: position 14,476 of record NZ_JBFAOH010000033.1, on the reverse strand, counting down.
CAGCCTGGAGAAGCTGGACCGGCGCCTGATCGAGGCCGCGGGCGACCTGTACGCGTCGAGCTTCCGGACGTTCCGCAAGGTGACGTTCCCGCTCTCGCTGCCCGGTGTCGTGGCCGGCACGTTGCTGACCTTCATCCCGGCCGCCGGCGACTTCATCAACGCGGAACTGCTCGGCAGCCCGCAGACGTACATGATCGGCAACGTCATCCAGAGCCAGTTCCTCCGTGCCCTGGACTATCCGACGGCGGCGGCGCTGTCGGTCACCCTCATCTCGGTGATCGTCGTGTTCGTGGCCGTGTACGTGCGGCGGGCCGGCACCGAGGAGCTCGTGTGAAGCCGGAAAGGATGGAGATGACGACCGCCCAGACGGTGGCGCGCCGGGCGCGGCGGGGGCCGTTCCGTCGTGTCCTCGACTTCGTCGCGCGGCATGTCGTGCTCGTCGCGGCCATGGCGACCGTGGCGTACCTGCTGCTCCCCATCGCGGTCGTCGTCATGCTGTCGTTCAACCGCCCGGCGGGCCGCTACAACTACACGTGGAACGAGTTCACCTGGCACAACTGGACTCACCTGTGCGGCGTCGAGGGCATGTGCTCGGCGCTCACCCGGAGCCTGCAGATCGCGGGGCTCACCACGGTCGGGGCGACGATTCTCGGCAGCCTCATCGCCTTCGCCCTGGCCCGGCACCGGTTCCGGGGCCGGAGCGCGACGAACCTCCTGGTGATCCTGCCTCTGACGACTCCGGAGGTCGTCCTGGGCGCGTCGCTGCTCACGCTGTTCGTGAACATGAAGATGCCGCTCGGCTTCTGGACGATCCTGATCGCCCACATCACGTTCTGCCTGAGCTTCGTCGTCATCACGGTGAATGCCCGGCTGGCCGGTTTCGACGGGCGCCTGGAAGAGGCGGCGATGGACCTGTACGCGAGCCGCTGGCGGACCTTCCGCCGGGTGACGCTGCCGCTGGCCATGCCCGGGATCGTCGCCGCCGCGCTGCTGGCGTTCGCGCTGTCGTTCGACGACTTCATCGTGACGAACTTCAACTCCGGCAGCACGGTGACGTTCCCCATGTACGTGTGGGGCTCCGCGCGTCGCGGCGTGCCGGCCCAGGTCAACGTCATCGGGACGCTGATGTTCGTCACGACGATCGTCGTCGTGCTCGTCGCCCAGGTGGTGGCGAGCCGCCGCAAGAGCTGACCGCGTCAGCGCAGGGTGGCGGTGAAGCCGCGGCCGTAGGCGTGGCGGGTGTTCGCCTCGATCAGCATCCCTCCGGGCACCCGCCGCGCCTTCACCCCCTCGTCCGCGGACGAGACCCGGAGCCGCGGCCCGTGCAGCACCACGCTCACCCGGTCCCGCTTCATCGTCGGGTCCGACAGGGCCACCTCCGTGCGTTCGCCGGACCGTACGAGGACCGAGGCCGGGCCGTCGATGAGCAGCCGCTCGGCGTGCCGCGGCCCGCCCGTGAAGACGTTCGCCGCCACGATGCCCAGCTTCCGGTGCTTGATCGCCTGGATGTGCCGGTTGTTGGCCAGCACCGTCAGCGGCCCCCGCGCGTAGCCGCGCAGCCTGGCCTCGGTCGCGTGCGGCACCAGCGCGTAGGCGAGCTCGGCCTCCCGGCCGGCGGGATGCCGGACGGCGGCCGTGAACACGTTCTTGGTCACCTGCGTGTCGGGATTGTTGGTACGGACGACGCGACGACTTCGGGTCACCGTCTCCAGCCCCGCGTCCACAGGCTGCCGGGTCAGCAGCACATAGCCGACAGCGCTCCCCCGGGTGCCGTTCACGTAGCGCAGCCAGCGCGGCGGCGCGGATGTGCCAGACTCCCAGGCCCCGCCGCCCCAGCGCTCCCCCGTCACCGAAACCGCGTCCCCGGGAGCGGCGATCCGGCTGTCCAGGGTGGTCACCGCGTCGCGCCCGCCCTGCCCGGAGACCCCGGCGGCCAGCACCACGATCTCGTCGTCGAGCATGAACCACGACTTGCAGGCCCGCGCATTGCGATATGTCACGAAATCGTCCGGCAGCAGCCCCTCCTGGGCCGCCGCGTAGGCGACGTCGTCGGACTGCACGTACCCGGACACCCCGTACGCCCCCAGCGTCACCCCACCCGAGAACGCGTTCTCCCCGCGCGGAAAGTACACGTACGTGTTCTGCGACTCCGATGAGGAGGTGAAGTTGAGCGGATGCCCCGGATTCTCGTACCAGAACCGCCCGTACAGCTCCGGCACCGTCCGCCGCTCCTCCACCGGCACCGTGACCCCCGCCAGCCGGTACGGAGAGACGGCGGTGAAGTAGTCGATCCCGTAAACGTCCCGCTGGTCCTCCCCCGCCAGATACAGGTAGTAAGCCCCATCCCCCTGGAACCAGGGCATGAGGTTCTCCCCGTTCATGTACTCGTACTTGCTGATCCGCTCCGAGCTCCGCGCCAGCGCGAACGCGTACCCGGGCCGCCGATGCACGGCACGGTCCATCGCGTTGAAGGCCACCGACCGAGCAGGCGGATTCAGATCAGCCGCAGAGATCCCCTCATCAGCCCGGATAGCCGCATACCGCGCGATGCTGACCGGCGACACGAACGCCGAGGTGCTGGCCTCCGGCAGATGCTTCACGTACTTCTTCAGCGCGAGCGCACTCTCGCCACCCACGTAATCGACCAGATCCGCGATGGCCTCGACGATCACCCCGACGTCCGCGTACCCGGTGCCAGTCCGCGACACCGCCCGCCCCTTGACGATCTCCATCATCCAGCCCTCGAAGATCAGCGGCGCGAACCCGTCGGTGATCCACCGGTACACCACCTCCCCAAGCCCCGCCCCGGTGGTGGCGCCGTCGAGCATCTTGAGGGTCTGCACGACGCGGGTGAGCAGGATCCGCCCGTACGAGCCGGTGTAGGCGACGGAGTGGTGCTGGATGAACGAGCCGTCCGCGTAGTAGCCATCCGTGACGCCGTGTTCGAGGTGGTACGGGTCGATGGTGGCGAAGACGGTGGCCTGGTCGGAGATGGCCTTGGCGACCCGGGCGTCGTCGGCGGTGAGCGCGCCCTGGAGGATGCGGTTGGCGGTGATGTCGGCGAGGTTGGCGCCGGTGTGGAAGCGGGAGTCGAGGTCGACGTCGCCGTCTCTGCCGTTGCGGAGGTAGGCGTCCATCGTGGTGATGTACGTGGAGGTCAGGTCGGGGCGTTCGGCGCGTAAGCGGTCGGCGAGCAGGACCAGGGTGCGGCAGGCGTGGGTGGGGATGCCGATCTCCCAGGTGTGCCAGTTGCCGTAGTAGCCGGCGGCCTGGTCGCCGAAGTGGCGTTCGTGCAGCCAGTGCAGGCCCTCGACGACCCGGCGCTGCGTCTCCTCGTCGCCGTCGAGGTCGCCGCCGGGGGTCCGCGTGGCGAGCGCGATCTCGTACAGGAACTGATACGCCTGCCGGAGGGCGGCGTCGTCGGCGCCGAGCGTGAGCCCCGCGAACAGCTCGCCGGCACCGGCCCGGTCCATCGCGGTGAGGCGCTGCCTGGCGGTGGTCAGGATGGCGGCGAGTTTGGGCGCGACCTCGGGGCGGGTGTTGGAGTCGGGGGTGCCGGCGAGCATGGCCACGGTGTTGGCGAGCAGCCGGGCGTGGTCGGCTCCGGAGGTGGTGGCGGCGCGGCCGGGCGAGGCGGCGGCGAGCAGTCCGGCGGCGGGGAGGAGGGTGAGGACCTGGCGGCGTGACATGTGCGGCACGGGGGGCTCCAGGCGTTGGAGGTGATGCCGCGTTTACGATACATGATCTTCTTCTGTCAGCCCAGGAGTCAGGCTCCCGTCCGCTCCCGGAACGCCTGGACGCCGGTCCTGACCGTGGGGAAGAAGTTCTCCGGTTTCAGCAGCTCGGTGGTGCCGGTGTTCTCGAAGATGCGCCGGACGGGGGCTTTGACCCTGGCCATGGCGAGCGTCACGCCGTCCTCGGCCAGCTCCCGTTGCAGGGTCCGCAGGGTCTCGACGGCCGTGACGTCCACGTAGTTCATCGCCTCGGCGTCGATCATCAGCCATTTCACCTCGTCCTCGGCCTCGGCGAGCAGCGCCCTGATCCGGCGGGCCAGGTGGGGGGCGTTGGCGAAGTAGAGCGGCGCGTCGAACCGGTAGACGATCAGCCCGGGCACCGGGCGCAGGCCCGGCCGTTCGGAGAGGTCGTGGAAGCCGTCGATGTCGTCGGAGGCGCCGAGGATCGCGTCGTGCGGCCGTACCGTCCAGTAGACGAAGATCCCCAGGGAGAGCAGCACGGCGACGAGCAGCCCGCCCATGACGTCGAGGATCAGGACGGCCACGAACGCGACCACGGCCAGGCCCATCTCGACGTTGTGCACCTGCCGATAGAGGACGAGCGGCCTGATCTTGACCAGCCCGATCGTGGAGAGAATGATCACGACGCCGAGCGCCGCGTTGGGCAGCGGCCCGATCAGCGGCGTGGCGAACGCCGCGACCAGCAGCGACACGATCGACACGATGATCCCGACCAGCGGGGTGTGGCCGCGGCTGGCGTCGTTGAGCGCGGTCTTGGAGCCGCTGCCGCCGATCGGGATGCCCTGGAACAGGCCGGCGGCGAGATTGCCGGCGCCCAGCCCGAGGAGTTCCCGGTCGGCGTTGATCTCGTAGCGGCGCTTCTCGGCGTAGGTGCGGGCGATCGCCATCGAGTCGCCGTAGGCGATCAGCGCCAGGCCGAGCGCGGGCACGGTGAGGTCGAAGACGTCGTCGAGGGTGACGTCGGACGCCTGCGGCAGGGGGAAGCCGCCGGGCACTTCGCCCACCACCGCGATGCCGAGCCGGGAGAACCCGAACAGGGCGGAGGCTCCGCCCGCGAGCACGACCACGGCGAGCATGCCGGGGAACTTGGGCACCAGCTTCTTCAGCACCAGGACCATCCCGATCAGCACGGCGCTGAGCAGCACCGTCCACCAGTTGATCTCGGGGATCGCGAGCACCGTCTCCAGCACCCGCGGCAGGAAGTTGCGGGCCTCGACCGAGATGCCGAGCAGCTTGTCCGTCTGCCCGGCGATGATGAGCACCGCGACCCCGTTGATGTAGCCGAGCAGGACGGGGCCGGACAGGAACTCCGCCATGAACCCCAGCTTGAGCAGGGCGGACACGATGAGCGTCAGCCCGACCAGCGCGGCCAGCACCGCGGCCACCGCCGCCACCCGGGCCGGGTCGTCCGATCCCGCCACGCCTGCCACGCTGGTCGCGGTCACCGCGGAGACCGCGCCGACCGGGCCCACGATCAGTTGGCGGGACGACCCGAACAACGCGTAACCCAGCAGCGGGATGGAGGCCGCGTAGAGCCCCGCGATCGGGCTGACCCCGGCGAGCTCCCCCATGCCGAGCCCCGACGGGACGGCCACCGCCGCCACCGTCACCCCGGCGGTGAGGTCCCCGGGCAGGCACGACCTCCGGTATCCCCGCAGGTCGGCCAGGCCGGGCGCGAAGTCCCACGCCTTCATCAGTCACGGGCCATGACGGCCTCGGCGTCCGCCTTGGAGTCGACCTCCTGAGCCGGCGGCACCCGGACGCTCACCTGGGCGATCGTGCCGCCCGTGAAGGGGTTCGGCGCCGCGTACTCGCTGGTCACCGCGTCGCCGGTGTCGCGGCCGATCACCAGCCCCTCGCCGCCCACCGAGAACTTGCCCGGCTGGGTCACCATCGGCCCGGACGCCACGTCCGTGTCGTCCACGGTCAGGGTCAGCGTCCCGTTGGCGACGTAGCGCGGCTCCTCGTGCGACTTCTCGAACCGCGCGACCGCGACGTGCCGCCCCGGCCCGAGCGGCGTGTCCGAGCTGAACCGCTGCTCCTCGATGCCGAGGAAGTTGTAGACGTAGTGCACCCGGCGGTTCTTGATATAGAGGGCGTGGCCGCCGAAACGCGACCCGTGCGCGAAGATCACACCCTCGGGGTCGTCGCCGGTCTCGAACTCGGCCGTGATCGTGAAGGACCGGTTGCGGACGTCGACCGCTGCGTCCTCCGGGATCTCCGAGGTGCCCGGATAGAAGACGTACCGCTCACGCTTGGGCGCCACCCCCGGCCGGTCCATGTGCATGATCTCTATCGGGCGGCGGTCGTCCAGCGGCAGGACGTTGTTCCGCCCGGCCTCCAGATACCAGAGCGCGATCAGCTCGCGCAGCTTCTCCGGGTGCTCCCGGCTCAGGTCGCGGGTCTCGGACCGGTCGGTCCGCACGTCGTAGAGCTCCCACTCGTCGTTGACGAAGTCGCCCCGGTCGATGCCGGTGCCGTGCCGCGCCACGGCCTTCCATCCGTTGTGGTAGATCGACCGGGTGCCCAGCATGGAGTAGTACTGCGTCTTCCGGGCGGACTCGGCCTTGGCGGAGGCGAAGCTGTAGCGCATGCTCACCCCCTGCAGCGGCGTCTGCGGATACCCCTTCAGCACCCGTGGCGGCGTGATGCCGAGACAGTCGTAGATCGTCGGCGCGATGTCGATCACGTGGTGGTACTGGTCGCGGACCTGCCCCGCCACCTGACGCATCTCCCGCCGCCACGCGATGATCGCCGGGTCGGCCGTCCCGCCGTTGGTGGAGAAGCGCTTGAAGAGCTTGTACGGGGTGTTGAACGCCCACGCCCACCCGGTGGGGTACTGGTTGTAACCCTCCGGAGTCCCGATCTTGTCGATCTTGGCCAGGTTCTCCTCGGGGTCCTCCGGATAGCCGTTGAACCCCTTGTTCTCGTTGACCGAGCCGAACGGGGTGCCCTCGCCGCTCGCCCCGTTGTCGGACATCACCACGATGATCGTGTTGTCGAGCTGCCCGGACTCCTCCAGATAGTCGAGGAGCCGCCCGAGTTCGTAGTCGGTGTACGAGCAGAACCCGGCGAAAGCCTCGGCCATCCGCGCGGCCACCCGCTTCTGCCCGTCGTCCAGCGAGTCCCAGGGCGCCACCTCCTCGCGCTCGGTGACGACGTCCGGGCTCGGCCAGGGATTCATCGGCGACAGCTCGGTCTCCGGCGGGACGATGCCGAGCCGCTTCTGGTTATCCAGCACGATCTCGCGGTAGCGGTCGTAACCCATGTCGAACGTGCCGCGATATTTGTCGATCCACTCCTGCGGCGCCTGATGCGGAGCGTGGGTCGCACCCAGGGCGAGATAGGCGAACCACGGCTTGTCCGGCGCGACCTGCTTCCCGTCGCGGATGAACTCGATCGTACGATCCACGAGATCGCGGCTGAGATGGTAGCCCTCGTCCGGCCCGTACGGCGGGTCGATGAAGTGGCTGTCATAGGTGAGGTGCGGGAAGAACTGGTTCGTCTCCCCCGGGAGGAACCCGTAATAACGCTCGAACCCCCGCGACAGCGGCCACGTCCGGCGCGACGACGCCATGCTCAGCTCCGCCATCGGCGTCAGATGCCACTTGCCCACGCAGTAGGTGTTGTAGCCATTCTCCACCAGGACCTCGGAGAGCATCCCGTTCTCCGGCGGGATCACCGAGTTGGCCCCCGGGAAACCGGCGGCGAAGTCCATCACGCTGGCCACACCGTTCAGATGATGGTTACGCCCCGTCAGCAGCGACGCCCGGGTCGGCGAGCACATCGCCGGCGTGTGCCACTGCGAGTAACGCAGCCCCATCTCCGCGATCCGGGTCAGGTTCGGCGTCTCGACCAGCCCGCCGAAGGTGTCCCAGGTCGCGATCCCCGTGTCGTCCCAGAGCACGAAGAGCACGTTGGGCGCACCCGGCCGCGCCTGCGGAGGCAGGTAGGGCGACCAGTCCTGCTGCGAGTCTCGGACGTCCAGGTTGACGATCCCGCGGAACTGCTCCGGCATGGTGTTTCCTTTCCGCATCAGGGCCCCCGGATGGCCTCTAGGGAGTTGGTGATGATGAGCGTGCCGAGCACCAGGAACAGCGGGATCGTGATCGCCGGCCCGTTCTCGGCCAGCCACTCCTTCAGCCGCCCCAGCGCCGCCGACCCGGCACTGGTGAACCGGAGCACGGCCACCAGCACCATCCCCAGCGACCCGACCGCCGCGAAGACCGCACAGGCGACGATCGTCCCCGTGAACCCCAGCCTCGCCTCGGCCACGACCACCCCCGCCGCCGCCGACAGCGGCAGACTCTTCGGGTTCGCGATCGTCGCCAGCGTCAGCCCGGCCAGGCCCGCCTGGTACGACTTGAGATCGTCCACTGCCTCCATCCACGGAGGCAGCTCCTTCCGATCCCGGTTCAGATACTCCTTACGGGCCAGCCAGAACAGCACCAGCCCCAGGATCACGTTCAGCCAGTGCACGAAGATCGGCGTCCCCCCGGCCCCAATCCCCACCAGGCTGAGCACCAACGTCAGAATCAGCACGCCCACGAACCACCCGACGGCGTACGCGGGCGCCTTCACGGCCCCCCGCCGCGAACCGGCGATCAGAATGGCCCCGATGTTCGGCACCGGCGAGACGAGCACCCCCACCGCGATCGGCAAGAGTTCGCCCAGAATCTCTAGCACCGGCCGCACTCGCCCCATCCCGCACGCGTCCCCATGCGTCTCGATGTCCCCCGCGGGCAGGTGACGCATAGCAAGCGGCCGGTAACTCTATGCCAAGGATCTACGGCTCTGCCATAAGCACAGTTCTTAAGAGTCGTCGGCGTAGTCCAGGATGACGGCGGCTGCGTGCAGGGTGATCTGGTTGCCGGTTGACATCAAGTGAGCTTGACGTTGCACCGTACGGAGCATGAGCAACTTCGAGATCGGCGTCATCCTGCCCGGCGTCGGGGCGGGCATCGACCTGCGGGAGGCGGCAAGGCACGCGGAGGACGCCGGGCTGGACGGCGTGTGGCACGGGGATCATCTCGGGGCGCCGACGCTGGACGTCACGGTCGCGCTGGCCACCGCCGCGGCGGCGACGTCGCGGGTCAGGGTCGGCACGAGCGTCTTCATCCCGGCGATCCGGCCGCTCGCCTGGGCCGCCAAGCAGGTGGCGACGCTCCAGTACGTGTCGGGCGGGCGGCTGGTGCTGGGGGTCGGCTCGGGCGGCGGGCCGGGGCAGTGGGCGGCGGCCGGGGTGCCGTATGGCGAGCGCGGGTCTCGTACGGATACCGCGCTGGAGCTGTTTCCCCGGCTGCTGGCGGGTGAGCGGGCCGAGGTCGAGGGCTCCCCGGTGGAGGTGGCGCCGGCGGTGCCGATGCCGCCGGTGTGGGTGGGGAACGCGTCGACGGCGGCGATCCGGCGGGCGGCGCGGCTGGGGGACGGCTGGTTCCCGTCGCTGATCTCGCCCGGGCAGCTGGCGGAGGGCACGAAGCGGCTGACTGAACTGGCGGCGGAGCACGGCAGGCCCGCTCCGGTCGTCGCGATCGGGGCGACCGGAGCGCTGGGCACGGGGGTTCCTTCGCGGGCGGAGATCGCGTCGGGCATCGCCGGCACCTATGGCCGTTCCGTCGAGGAGGTCATGGACATCCCGCTGACCGGCCACCCGCAGGAGGCCGCCGAGAAGCTGGCCGCCTACCGGGAGGCGGGGGCGCGGCACGCGGTCGTCGGGATCTCGGGCGGCGACTGGCCGAAGCAGGTCGAGCTGCTGGCGAAGGTCCGCGCGATCTTGCATGAAACGCATTGATGCACGTCGTGTAAGTTTGAGCCGTACGTGTACCACGACGGACGGGAAAGCCGATGACGACCGAGGACGCGCCGCAGTCCAGCCCCACGGCGATGCGCCAGATCATCCCCATCGACCTGCTGGAGCGCGACCAGTGCCCGTTCGATCCGCCCTCCGGCCTGCGGGCGAGGCGCGGGCAGGGGGCGGTGCAGCCGCTGCCGCTGAACAACGGGGCGACGGCGTGGCTGGTGACCGGCTTCGAGGAGGCGCGCACCGTACTAGCGGACCCGCGGTTCAGCGCCGACAAGATGCGCCACCGCGACGCCACCTCGCTGCAGCCGCACGAGGTGGACGCGCCGGCCGCGCCCGAGCCGCCGAAGGAGCGCGAGGACGGGTTCTTCGTCTTCATGGACCCGCCCGAGCACACCCGCCTGCGCCGCCTGCTGACCGGCCAATTCACCGTGCGGCGGATGAAGGCGCTGGAGTCGCGGGTGACCGAGATCGCCGTCGAGCACATCGAGGCGATGAAGGCGGCGGGCGATGAGGCCGACCTGGTGCCGGCGTTCGCGCTGCCGCTGCCGTCGCTGGTCATCTGCGAGCTGCTCGGCGTCGACTACGCCGACCGGTGCGACTTCCAGAAGCACACCGCCGTCTCCCTCGACAGCAGCGCCGACCCGGAGGAGCGGGCGCTGGCGAGCGCCGAGCTGTACGGGTTCATGCAGCGCCTGGTCGCCCAGAAGCGCGCGAACCCGGCCGACGACCTGCTGTCCGGGCTCATCCACGACGCCGACCCGCCGCTCACCGACACCCAGCTCGTCGACGTCGCGCTCGTCCTGCTCGGCGCGGGCCACGAGACGACCGCCAACCAGCTCAGCCTGAGCATGTTCGCGCTGCTGGAGAACCCCGACCAGCTCGCCGCGCTCCGCGACGACCCCGCCCTGATCGACGGCGCGGTCGAGGAATTGCTCCGCCACCTCAGCATCATCCAGCTCGGCGTCAACCGGGTCACCACCGCGCCCGTCACGCTGGGCGGCGTCGACATCCCCGCCGGCGCCACCGTGATCGTCGCCACCCCCGAGGTCAACCGCGACCCCCGCCAGTGGCCCGACCCCGACCGGCTCGACGTGCGCCGCCCCCGCAGCCCCCACCTGGCGTTCGGCCACGGCGTCCACCAGTGCCTGGGCCAGCAGCTCGCCCGCATCGAGCTGCAGATCGGCCTCCGCGAGCTGATCACCCGCCTCCCGGGCCTGCGCCTGACCGTCCCCGCCGAGAAGATCCCGGTACGGAACGAGATGCTGATCTTCGGCGTCCACTCCCTGCCGGTCACCTGGACATGACCCCTCCGGGACGGCGCGAACGCAAGAAGCAGGCCACCCGGGCCGCCCTGCGCGAGGCCGCGCTCCGCCTGGCGATCCGCGACGGCGTCGAGAACGTCACCGTAGAACGGATCGCCGGCGAGGCCGACGTCGCACTGCGGACCTTCTTCAACTACTTCTCCAGCAAGGAGGAGGCGGTGGTGGCCACCGTCTCGTCGGCCGCGGAGGCGCTCATCGCCGAGTTCCGCGCGCGACCTCGTACGGAATCCGTTCTGACGGCCTTCCGCGAGGCGGTGCTGGTCATCCTGAACGAGAGCGACGACGCCAACCGCGACTACCTGGCGGTGGTCCGGCTGATCCATCGGACGCCGTCGCTCGTACCGCAGCAGCTCGCCATGCTCGCCGCGCAGGAGAAGGCGCTCGCGTCGGCGATCGCCGAACGCGTCTCCGTCCCCGAGGACTCCGCCTATGCGATGGTGTGCGCGGCGGCCGTCCACGCGGCGCTGCGGATCGTGGTCAACCAGTGGCTGGAGCCGGGGCGGGAGCCGTCCACGGAGACGCTGCGGCGTCAGGTCGACCTGGTGATCGCCGAACTCGCCGCGGGGCTGGACCGTCCGTAGAAGGCTTTCCGGCAGTGCGCCAGCGCTTCCCGTACGGCTGGATTGCGGGTGTTCTTCCAGGCCAGGGCGAGCGTGGCGTGCTGGTCGGCGTCGTCGATGACGCGGGCGGTGAGGCGGTCGCGGTAGTGCTCGGCCATCGACTCGCTGAGGATGCCGACGCCGAGCCCGCGGGCGGCCAGGTCGGCGATAGCGTCCGCGGCGCTGGCCTGGAAGGCGATCACCGGGTGGCGGTCCCGTGCGGCGCAGGCCCGGTCGAACACCTGGCGCAGGCCGGTGCCGTGGGGCATGCACACGATCGGGTGCTTGGTCAGTGCCTCTAGGGTGATTTTTTTGTGGTCGGCGAGCGGATGGCCGGGCGGGACCGCGGCGACCAGGCGTTCGCTGATGATCGTCATGGTGTTCTCGAGGCCGTCGTGGTCGCCGCCGATGAGGGCCAGGTCGATGGTGCCGTCTCGGACGTTCTCGGCGAGCCGGTCGGAGGTGTCCTCCAGGAGTGAGATCTCCACGTTCGGGTGGGCCTGGTGGAAGGTGGCCAGGGCGTCGAAGAGCGGGGTGACGGTGCAGCCGATGACCATGCCTACGGTGAGGCTGCCGCTTATGAGGCCGGTCACCTCGTCGGCCGCCCGTCTGACGGCCGCGGCGGCGGCTAGCGTGGCGCGGGCGTGTTCCAGTGCGGCCTTGCCGGCAACGGTGAGGGTGACCGTGCGGGATCCGCGGTCGAACAGGTCGGCGCCTAGCTCGCGTTCTAGCTGGCGGATCTGGGCGCTGACGCCGGACTGGCTGATGTGGACGCGCTCGGCGGCGCGGGTGAAGTTCTGTTCCTCGGCTACGGCTACGAAGTACTCCAGCTGACGGAGTTCCATAACTGGGGATTCTAGTTGTGATGATGACTAGCTGTTGGACTTATGGTCGCCGGGGTGGGGATGCTGGGGGTATGAGCGAATACGAGAAGGCCATGCGGCCTGAGGACATCACACGGCTGTTCGTCGAGCGGTCCAACGCGGGGGACGCGGCTGGGGTTGCTGCTCTGTACGAGGAGGACGCTGTTCTGGCCTACCCGCCGGGGAGTCAGACGGTGGGGCGGGAGGCCATTCGTGAGCTGTGGGAGAAGGTGCTGGCTGGGCGGCCGCACTTCACGCCTGAGGAGCCGTTGCCTACGTTGATCTGTGGAGATATCGCGCTTACGTCTACGCCGCCCAAGGATCAGGCGGGGGCGCGGGCGCAGGTGGTGCGGCGGCAGCCGGACGGGAGCTGGCTGCGGATCATCGACCAGCCCGAATTCGTACCGCCTGCCTAGCTCAGGACGGGCGTGGGGCGCGGCGGTCCTGGCGCTGGGCCAGCTCTTCGTCGTCCACCAGGGCGAGCATCGGCTTGCCGGGCTCGCACAGCATGGTGACGGTGAAGCGGAGCGGGATGTCGTCGCGGTGGTTGCCGTCCTGGTAGTGGATGACGTCGCCGCCCGGCTCCCAGAACACCTCACCGGCCCGTACCACGCGCTCGGGCTCGCCCTCCAGCTCGAACAGCATCTCGCCTTCCAGCACGTAGCCGAAGGCCGGGCCGGAGTGACGGTGCGGCGGGGTGCCGGGGTCGCCGGGCGGGAACTCGACCCGGATGGTCATCACGTGCGCCCCCTCCGGGATGAAGGGCGGCTCGACCTCCTGCAACGTGGTGAGCGCGGTCTTCCAGGCGGCCTGTTGGGTCTCGGACATGGGACCTACCTCCAGTCTCGGTAGCGGATCGCACCGAGGGCGGCGCCGTCATCCGGCACCAGCGACCGCTCGCGCAGCTCGGTGCCGAAGTAGTCAGCGTGCGGGTCGGTGACCACCTCGCGCGAATCACCCCAGGAGGCCAGCACCTCACGGAAGAACTCGTCCATCTGGAACTGCTCGGGCCCGGCCACCTCGACCCGCCCGTTCAACGGCTCCCCCACCGCGGCGAGCAGGTTACGGCCGGAGGTCTCGAAGAACTCCCGCGCGGCGGACCCCTCAAGGGTGGGCGGGTTCGACACGTCGACCACCACGGACGCACCCTCCAGCGCTTCGGCCAGGCCTTCGCCGGTGACGGCGTTCACCCCGGTGCGCGGCGACGCCGCCACCGCCTCGTGACCCTGCTCACGGAGATTGGCCACGAGCTTCGAACCGATCAGACCGGTCCCACCGATTACCACGATCTTCATTGCGGACCTCTCCGGCTCTCCGAGGCGCTCTGCCGTCGGTCGCCTGGCCTGAGGTGCTTCGGACCTCGCCTTCAGCCTCCCTCGTGCTGTCTTTGCTGCCACGTACCGGGCGGCAAACTTTCAGCAACCGTCGGCGGCTTGGTGGGGTCGTCGGGCCGCTTGCGTCAGCGAGCGCGGCCGGTCACGATCTGCAGCCACAGTTCCTCGGCCGCGCAGGCGGAGGTCCAGGTGCTTTTCATGATGTCCGCGGAGCCGTTGGCGGGGAGGCACCCGCACGGCTATGGGTGGAATCAAAGGCTGGCACGCGAGCACCAGCAGGGAGTCAGGCCAGGTAGAGACGGTCCTGGAAGCCGCCGCGTTCACGGCGCTTGAGCTCTGCCACCTTCTCGATCGTCTCCCAGTCATGACCGTGAACAGCTGCCAAGGCCCGTAGCACCTCGTACACGTCGGCGATCTCCCCTGGCACCTCGTCACCAGATGCTTCTCTGAGTTCAGCCGCCTCCTCGAAGAGCTTCGCCATCAGCGCCGCGCGGTACCCCTCGTCATCGAGCACCGTCACCACCGGCTCCCTGCCGCTCTGTCGGATGATCTCGGGAATCTTGTCCCGTACCAGCTTGCCCATGCCTACCTTCGCCCCGTTCGATCCTGCGAAGGACCTGAGCTTACTCGGCACCAGTGACATCCTCTTGATCGCGAAATACCCTGAACCGGCCTATATCGCTATCAAGACGGGTAAGCACGGATGGTCGCGTCCTCGGAGCGGTGTAAAAAGCTCGACGAGGTAGGTGCCGTGAGTGGATCTTAGGCGGCCTCGGTGACGGGTGCCAAGGCCGGATCAT
>NZ_JBFAOH010000032.1:0-68707 GCF_040675175.1 Nonomuraea sp. NPDC049649 | reverse complement strand
GGCGTCGCCTACGACCCCGCCAAACACGGAGCCCTTCAGGCTCTGATCCAGCAAGATCAACAAGCAGCAGCTTGACACAGGGCTACTCATGAGTGTTCTCCCTCAAGCCAGGAAAGCGATGTTCCTGGGCGAAGTCTTCGGGACGAAGCGCCCGCTGCCTCGGATAACCACAGCGCGGGGAAAGCGACCAGGCGCAACGTGGTCGGCGGTGACGGCAGTGGGCTCGAACCCGTCGGGCACCGGGCCGCCGACCCGGCGCGAGACGGGCCGACGGCGGAGTCGTGTGGAGTGTTCATGACGTGGGGATGAGCGCGCCGACGATGGGGACGAGCTTCTGACCGGCCGGCGAGGACCAGCTGCGGGCCAGCTGCGTGAGGATCATGTTCGTCGAGGCGATGTCGGCGCCGGCCTTCTCCATGCGCCGCAACGCGATGTCGTCGGCCTGCTTGGTCATGGATCCGCCGGCGTCGGCGATGACCTGGACGCGGTGCCCCTGCTGCAGGGCGGTCAGGGTGGGGTAGACGGTGCAGACGTCGTTGGTGACGCCGGCGATGATCAGGTTGGGGCGGCCAGTGGCCTTGACCGCGGCGGCGAAGGCCGGGTCGTCCATGGCGTCGACCACGCCCGTGCGCTGGATGCGCTCCTTGAACTGTACGGGGGCGATCTCGGCGAGCTCCGGCAGCAGCGGTCCCTGCGCGTGGTCTTCCAGCGAGGTGGTCAGGATCAGCGGTATGTCCAGCGCCACCGCGGCCTTGGCCAGTGCGAGCGCGTTGGCCTTGACCTGGTCACGGTCGGCCGAGCCTATCCAGCTCATGGTGCCGAGCTGGTGGTCGATGAGCAGGATCGCCGTGTCATCGGGTGTGAACAGAACCATCGTGGTTCCTCTCAGTGCGGCTGTCTCGCCGCGGGTCGGAGCGCCACTATGTGGCTGGCCACATAAATCTACACACAGATTTACGTGGCTGGCAACATAAGTTAGGGTTCGAGTCGCCGCCGCAGATCCGAGGAGGTCAACGCCGTG
Organism: Nonomuraea sp. NPDC049649; assembly: GCF_040675175.1. Classification (NCBI taxonomy): domain Bacteria; kingdom Bacillati; phylum Actinomycetota; class Actinomycetes; order Streptosporangiales; family Streptosporangiaceae; genus Nonomuraea; species Nonomuraea sp. NPDC049649. The sequence continues at coordinate 67,686 of NZ_JBFAOH010000032.1, read as the reverse complement.
ACGAACACGCCGCCACCACACGCCGCCCGTGCCGGACACCTGAGCTTCGCCATCTTCGCGCTGGCGCGTGCCCACCGGGCGACCGCGGCGGCCATGCTCCGCGCCCTCGGCCTGCATCCCGGCCAGGAATTGCTGCTGATGCAGCTGTTCGAAAGGGACGGCCAGACCCAGTCCGAGTTGCTGGACAGCGTCGGCCTGGACCACTCCACCGTGTCCAAATCACTGCGCCGCATGCAGGAAGCCGGCCTCGTCATCCGTAAGCCCAACGAGGACGACCGGCGGGCGCTCAACGTCTGGCTCACCGACCGCGGCCGGGCGATGCGCGAACCCATCGAGGCCATGTGGGCCCGACTGGAGGAGATCTCCACCCGAGACCTGGACGACCAGGCGATCAGCTCATTCATCGCCACCGCACGCACGATCGAAAACTCGGTCAGCGACCACGGTCGGAAGGAGTCAAGCCGAACCTCCCGGGAAAAGCAGGGCACTACGTGAACAGCGCCCCGAGGTGACCAGCAGCGAACGGGAGGAACTGCGCCAGGACGTCGATGCGCTCAAGCGAGTGACGGCTTTCTCCGTAAGAAGACCCGGTGAGCGTGCACCCCAGGGCCTGTTCTCGCGGCGGTGATCAAAGCCGCCTGCTGACAAAAACCTGCGGGTGAATCACTCCGAGGGTGTTCTTACTGGCAGGGTGTCCGGGGCTCGAACCCAGAAATGGCCGGCGCTCGACCCACATCTGGGACCCGGCGCGTTCGAGCAGTTCGCGCTCTTCTACGTGCGCATCGGCGACGAAGGCGCGGCCCGTCTGGTGCGGCGGGTGGCTGCTGGCGACGGCCGAGCTCGCGGGCATCGGACGCGTTTATGGGCGAGTTGTCCGGCATAATTGTCCGGCCCGCCGGAGGACAACGGCCTTCCCGGGGCAAATCGGGAAGGCCGTCCTGTGTCTCCCTGAGCGCTCGTCCGGACCAACGAACTGACGCCTTGGGGCGGCCCACCTGGGCCGACCTCGCCGCGGGGTCTAGACCGGCGGCTGTGGGTTCCATGATGCACTGCAAGTTGGTTGTCCAACCTCGCGACCGGACCAGATCGTCTGTAGCCGATGTTTCCCGGACCACTCCGATGCCCGCGACTCCCGGCCTGCCGATGCCTCGTACCCGGCTGACCTGGCCGCATCGCGGTGGCCAACCCGGTGCTCGGCGACGGGGGTTGTCCGAGCACCGTCTCGCGTACGAGCCCGTACCCGGTTTATGCCGCCTGCGGTAATGATGGGCTTTAGCGACATTCATGCTCGCCTCGGCGGAGGGCAAACCTCGAGGACTTCACGGGCGTGATGTCGCGCCCAACCTGCTCGTCCGGACCATCACGCCTTGGAGAGGCCCATGTCGCTCATGCTCGCCCTGCCCTACCGTCCCCTCGCCTGCCAGCCGTCACTGCCGGCAGTCCGCATCGTCGTATGGGTGCTGGTGCTGGCCTTCGTCGTCGTCCTGACCGCCCTGGGCAGCGACCCGGCACTTGCGCTGGGCGTAGTGCTCGCCGCGCTGGCCGCCACCGTCGGCGACCTCAGCCAGCACGGCCGCTGACCTGCCGAACGCATCCCCGTCGTACAGGGACTTCGACATGGCACGGCCGGAAAAGCCGATCACCTGGGATGGGCCGATCGCGAACCTGGCCCGCGAGCTCCGCCGCCTGCGCCAGCTCGCGGGCTCTCCCATCCCCACCTACGCCCAGCTCGCCAAGCGCGGAACCTTCTCGCGCTCGGTGCTCGCCGACGCCGCCGCCGGGTACCGCTGCCCATCCTGGGAAGTCGTCACCCACTTCGTCACCGCCTGCGGAGACCTGCCCGACCAGGAGCCGTGGCCGACCTTGTGGAGGCTAGCCGACGCCGCCACCGTCCAGAACGGCGACGCCACGCCCCGCCGCTCAGGGCAGCCCGCGCCGGCCAGGAGCCGAACCAGCGCCCGCCAGGCCACGGTCACGACCACCCAGCAGGGCCCCGCCCCGCCGGACCCCTGGCAAGCCACAACACCGCAGGAGTACCGCTACCAGCTGAGCCTGCTCCGGGTATGGGCCGGCGTGAGCATCCCAGAGATCTGCCGCCACAGCGGCTACGACGACCACCGCCGCGGCGCAGTCGCCTACACCACCGTTCACGACACGCTCAACGCCAAGTTCGCCCGGATGCCGCCCCTACGCGCCGTCCGCGCGATCGTCGCCGCCTGCGAGGCCGATGAGGATCAGTGGGTCGGGGCCTGGCGCGCCATCAGTCTCAGGCGGTTCCAGCAGGACCATCCGCCTCCTGCCAATCTGGCCACATAGGAACGGTTGGCCACTGATGCCCGCCTGTCCCGAAAACGACCGTTATCGGGACAGGCGTTCACCAGGGCAGCAAAGGGCTACGAACGCAGTCCGCAGTAGGCGTTGCCAATTTCTTTAGCGAAGGAGTATGTGCTGACGGCGCGTGAATCCGAGATCAGGCACACATTCCGTGATCGGGCCCGTGGACTAGATCACTGTTCCGATGTTCCGGCCGGTAGCCCTGCTTCTGATCACGAGCACCTGCGCCGTGTTGATCAACAAGCTAGTCGCCATCCTGTCCTCATCTGACCCACCCGGAACGTCTGCACGCTGATCGACGCTCCCGCTGTGGAAGAAGTCGAGATAGAGCCGCTGGGCGCCGATGAGGCTCGGGACATCCTGGCCGTGGCACAGGACCGAAGGAACGGAACCCGCTGGTCCGTAGCTCTCGCGCTCGGCCTTCGGCAATGTGAAGCGCTCGGCCTGCGCTGGAAGTACGTGGATCTCAAGCGGGGGACCATCCGAGTCTTCTGGCAAATCAAGCATCAGCGCTACCGCCACGGCTGTAAGGACCCGCATGCCTGCGGAGAGCGGCTCCACCGCTACCCGTGCCCGAAAGACTGTCCCAAGGCCCGACGCACCTCCGGGCGTAAGCACGTCTGCATCAAGGAAGGGCAGAAGTTCTGCGCTCCCGACTGCACCAAGCACGCCCCCTCCTGCCCCGAACGGGTAGGAGGCTGGACCTTCGTCAAGCCCAAGGGCAAGAGCAAGCGAACCGTGATGATCCCACCGCCGCTGATCCCTCTGCTCAAGCAGCACCAGGAAGCCCAGCAGGCCGAACGGCAAGCAGCAGGAGAAGCGTGGCAGGACTATGGCCTTGTCTGGTGCCATACGGACGGACGGCCCATCGACGCCGGCCAGGACTGGGACGAGTGGAAAGAACTCCTCCGCCTGGCCGATGTCGACAAGGACGCCCGCGTCCACGACGCCAGGCACACCGCCGCGACACTTCTCATCGAGCAGGGCGTGGACATCAGCGTCGTTCAGGGGATTCTCGGCCACTCACAACTGACCACAACCAAGCGCTACACGCACATCACGGCGACGCTCTCCAACGAGGCAGCGGCTCGCATGGGCCGCGCGCTCTGGGGCTAACTGCGACTGGAAATGCAACTGGGCGGGCTTCCGGATCATGAAGATCAGGGAGTCCGCCCAGGTCATGTGGGGTAGGGCGCCCGGGGCTCGAACCCGGAACCTACGGATTAAAAGTCCGCAGCTCTGCCAATTGAGCTAACGCCCCTAGCTACAGCCAAGCGTACCGAGGTTACCGCCACCCCGGCGACGCCGTTCACCGGTATGCCGACAGCCCCGTCAGCGCCTCGCCGAGCACCAGGGTGTGGATCTCCTGGGTTCCCTCGTAGGTGAGCACACTCTCCAAGTTGTTCATGTGCCTGATCACAGGGTACTCCAGCGTAATCCCGTTCCCGCCCAGGATGGACCGGGCCTCTCGGGCGATGTCGAGGGCGGCCCGGACGTTGGCCATCTTGCCGAAGCTGATCTGGCGGGGTTCGAGGGCCCCGGCGTCCTTGAGAGCGCCCAGGTGGAGGGCGGTGAGGCCGGCCTGGGCCAGTCCCACGTACATCCAGGCGAGCTTCTCCTGGGTCAGTTGGAAGGCGCCGATCGGCTTGCCGAACTGGACGCGGGTCTGCGCGTACTCGACAGCGGATTCGACGCACGCCCGCGCGGCCCCGACCGCTCCCCAGATGATCCCGAAGCGGGCCTCGGAGAGGCACGACAGCGGGCCTTTCAGCCCGCGCACGCCGGGCAGGACGGCCGACGAGGGGAGGCGTACGTCGTCGAAGTAGAGCGAGGAGGTGACGGATGCCCTGAGGGACAGCTTCTTGCGGATCTCGGGGGCGGAGAAGCCGGGGGTGTCGGTGGGGACGATGAAGCCGCGGATGCCGTCGTCCGTCTGCGCCCAGACGACGGCGACGTCGGCGATGGAGCCGTTCGTGATCCACATCTTGGAGCCGTTGAGCACCCAGTCGGCGCCGTCGCGTTTTGCGTACGTGCGCATGCTCGCGGGGTCGGAGCCGTGGTCGGGCTCGGTCAGGCCGAAGCACCCGATGGCCTCGCCTCTGGCCATCCGCGGCAGCCATTCGGATTTCTGCTCCTCGGACCCGTACCGCCAGATGGGGAACATGGCGAGCGAGCCCTGCACCGACACGAACGACCGCAGGCCCGAGTCGCCGGCCTCCAGCTCGCGGCAGGCCACGCCGTACGAGGTCGCGTCCGTTCCGGCGCAGCCGTGGCCTTCGAGGTGCATGCCGAGCAGGCCGAGCGAGCCGAGTTCGGGGGCGAGCTCGCGAGCCGGGAAGGTGCCCTCTTCGAACCAGTCGCCGACGTGCGGCAGGACGCGGTCGGCGACGAAGGAGCGCACGGTGTCGCGGATGAGCCTCTGGTCGCCGTCGAGCCGGTCGTCGAGTCGCAGCAGGTCGTCCATGACGTGCTCCTTCGCTCGTTTCAGGGACTACCAGGGTTCTACCAGGGGCAATCCTGATGTGCGAACACCGGGGTAAAGGGCAGTCTTGAGTCATGAGCGAATATCACAGCAGCAAGCAGTTGCGCAGGACCCACAAGGGCCGGATCATCGCCGGCGTCTGCTCCGGTGTCGGCGAGTACGTCGGCGTCGACCCCAACATCATCCGGATCGGCCTGGCGATCGTCACGCTCTTCGGCGGCCTCGGCATCGGCGTCTACGCCATCGGCTGGCTGCTCCTGCCGGAGGAGGGCAAGGACACCTCGATCGTGCAGGACCTGCTGGCCAAGCAGCAGCAGAAGAGCACCACCAGCCCCTGGAGCGACGACGACCAGAGGCCCCGGCCGTGATCAGGGGGCGGTCTGCGCGCGCAGCGCGGCGCCGCGCCGGTCAGCCCACATCACGGCGAGCACGGCGGCCACGGTGAGGCCGGAGACGCCCGAGAGGGCGACCACCGGTTCGGGGCCGAGGCGTTCGGCGGCGTAACCGCCGATCAGGATGGCGATCCCCTGCACCGCCATCAAGCCCGCGTGTACCAGGCCGAACGCCTGCCCCCGCTGGTCGTCGGGCACCCGCTGGACGAACGCCGCGTTCGCGGCGAGCTGATAGGCGCCTCCCACGCCTGACAGGAACCACGCGGCCAGCACCACCTCCAGCGGCGGCCGCAGCGCGGTCACCATCAGCGGCGCGCAGCTCAGCATGGCCAGCCACCCCATCATCCGGAGCCGCCGCGGAGGCGAGACGAACCGGCTGAACAGGAACGCGCCCACCACGGTGCCGGCCGGCATCGCGGCCATCAGCAGGCCGGTGATCACCGGGACGGGCAGGGTGCCGGTGTGGAGCGCGACCGCGTACGGCACCGCGATGCCTTCGGGCAGCACGTAGAAGCCGCACAGCCAGGCGAGCAGCACGAGCGTGCGCAGGTTGCGGTCACCGAAGACGAGCCTGGCTCCGTCCCTGGTCATGGCCCACATGGACGGTCTGGCGCCGTGACGGCCCGGGGCGGGCCGCCGGGTCACGCCGGCGACGAGGATCAGCGCCGAGGCCAGGAAGGTGGCGGCGTTCAGGGCGAGCGCGCGGTACGGGCCCATGGTGGCGATCACGGCGCCGCCCGCAGCGAAGCCGAGCATCTGCACGGCCTGGTTCGTCATGTTCTGCAGGGCGGATCCGACCACGTACCGGTCGCCTTCGAGCACCTCCGGCAGCAGCGCGGCGCGCGCGGCCGAGAACGGGGCGCTGAGCAGCACGACGAGGAAGACCAGCACGCACAGCGCCCAGAACGGGACGATCGGCAGCGCCATCACGCAGACCAGCCCGGCGCGGATGAGGTCGCAGGCGAGCATCACGCCCCGGCGCGCGAACCGGTCGGCGAGCCCGGCCAGCAGCGGCCCGCCCACGATGGACGGCAGGTAGGTGAGGGCGTAGACGGCGGCGGTGGCCAGCGGAGAGCCGGTCCGGTTGTAGACGAGGACGGCCAGCGCGACCTGGGCGAGCTGGTCGCCGAGCAGGGACAGGCCCTGCGCGTACCAGAGGGCCCTGAACTCCTTGACGGCGATGACCTCGCCATAGGTGGCCTGACGCTCGGTGGATCGCCTGTGCCGCCCCGGCAGCCGTCGCGCCCGCATGGCCCCCACTGGACTCCGCTGTGCCTGACTCACAGTGTTGAATATGTCACCTAAGGTGCCCGATCAATCGGCAACGTGCAACCCAAAGCAGCGGAGCCTGTGCAAAGAGTTACCAGCCCAGTTCGTGCAGGCGTTCGTCTGAGATGCCGAAGTGGTGACCGACTTCGTGAACCACCGTGATCCGTACCTCCTCGATCACTTGCTCCTCGGTGTCGCAGATCTGACAGATCGGATTGCGGTAGATCTCGATGCGGTCGGGAAGAACGCCTGAGTACCAGTCGCCGCGTTCGGTGAGGGGAATACCGGTGTACAGGCCCAGCAGGCCGGGTTCTGGCGGATCGTCGACGACCGTGACGACGACATTGCTCATCACCCGGGTCAGCTCGGGCGGGATGGTATCCAGGGCCTCGGACACCAGCTCATCGAACCTCTCAGGCGAAACCTCGATCACGATTGCCATTCTGCCTCTCGGCTCGGGTATTCATAAAAGCGTATGAACTTCGTTAACGTGCTCAAAAAGGTCATCCGGTCCAGGGCGACGAAGGCCGCGGCGGTACTTCTGGTCGCCGCGGCCGGCGCGTGGCTGGGCATCTTCCTGAGCGGCACCGTACGAGCCCAGATCGGCCCCGTCGAGACCGGCATGACCCTCCGCCCGTCCTGGACCGGCGAGACGGTCGTGGACGCCAGCCCCCTGGGCACGCTCACGTTCCACAGCCACGACGCGCCCCTCAGCCTCCGGATCAGCCTGGAGAACATCGACCAGGAGCGCGCCCGCCTCTTCCTGGAAGACCCCACGCTGACCGACCGGCTGCCCGGGATCATCGAGCGCGACCTGATGGACGGGGTGCGCGACCTCACCATCCGCTCGCTGCTGTGCGCCGGCGCGGGCGCGCTCATCGCCGTCCTGCTCGTGTTCAGGCGCCCGCTGGTGGCGCTCGCGGGCCTGCTGGCGGCGTCGGTGGCGCTGGCGGGCACGGGCATGTTCGCGGTCCGTACGTTCGAGCCGGGCTCACTCGTCGAGCCCCGCTACACCGGACTGATCGCCGCAGCGCCCTCCCTCGTGGGCAGCGCGGAGGCCATCGTCACCCGGTTCGAGTCGTACCGGGCACAGCTCACCAAGCTTGTGACAAATGTCTCAAAGTTGTACGAAGCGGTCTCCACTCTGCCGCTCTACAACGCCGACGAACGCTCCATCCGCGTCCTGCACGTCTCCGACATCCACATCAACCCGATCGCCTGGAACGTCATCCGATCCCTCAAGGACCAGTTCGCCGTCGACCTGATCATCGACACCGGCGACATCTCCGACCACGGCACCAAGGCCGAGAACAAGTTCGTCGAGGAGATCGGCACCCTCGGCGTCCCCTACGTGTTCGTACGCGGCAACCACGACTCCAAGACCACCCAGCGCGCCGTCGCCAAACAGAAGAACGCCATCGTCCTCGACGACAAGATGCGCAACGTCGAAGGCCTCGACATCTACGGCCTCGGCGACCCCCGCTTCACCCCCGACAAGACCGCCGACACCATCGACGCGGCAGGCATGGAACAGTTCGGCCGCGACCACCGCGCCAACGTCGAGAAGGCCGACCTCGTCGCCGTCCACGACGACATGGCCGCCCGCGGCTTCTCCGGCGCCACCCCGCTCGTCCTCACCGGACACGCCCACGTCCGCTCCACCGCCATGCTGCCCACCGGCACCCGCATCATGGTCCAGGGCTCCACCGGCGGCGCCGGCCTGCGCGCCCTCGAACACGAGGAACCCACCCCCGTCCAGGCCTCCGTCCTCTACTTCGACAAGGAGACCAAACGCCTCCAGGCCTGGGACGACATCACCCTCGGCGGCCTCGGCGAGCAGTCCGTGTACGTCCAGCGTCACGTGGAGCCCGACCCGGGACGTACAATCTCCGAAGAGCCAACGACCGCCCCGTCGCCAACGGACGCGATCGACGGCACGACCACGCCGGCCAACGGAATGCCGCTTTGGCAAGAGGGGCAATCGTCCCCTATGCTTCAGGGGTCTCCGACGGAAGGCGACAGGGATTCCTAAGCCCCCATCGTCTAGCGGCCTAGGACACCGCCCTTTCAAGGCGGCGGCACGGGTTCGAATCCCGTTGGGGGCACAGCGAGCGCGAAGCGCACCGCGAAACGGATGGCCAGAGGCCACCGGGAAGCTGGTAAGCTAAGCGAGCGCAAAGCGAAACAAGCAAGGTCCTGTGGAGCAGCTTGGAGTGCTCGCCACCCTGTCAAGGTGGAGGCCGCGGGTTCAAATCCCGTCAGGACCGCTCTGGGTCAGGTAGCTCAGTTGGTACGAGCGTCCGCCTGAAAAGCGGAAGGTCGGCGGTTCGACCCCGCCCCTGACCACCTCATCCGACCAGCAAAAAACGCCCCGAAGCGATTGTCGCTCCGGGGCGTTGTCGTGTCTTCTGACGGCAGAACCATGGCGGACGGTCGCTACGTCCAGCGATCAACAGGAGAATCGGACAGTCTGATTTTATGAAGGCGATGTCCGCTACCGAAGCGTCCCGCAACTTCGCCGCCGTCCTTGACCAGGCCGAGCGCGGGGAAACGATCGTGGTGACTCGCGGCGGCAAGCAGATCGCCGTGATCGGCCCAGCGCCGACCGCACCGGGCCGTAAAAGGCGTTCCTGTCCAGAAGTGCGGGCACGTTGGACGCCGATTTCGAGGCTGACGTCGCGGCGGCACGTGAAGCGACCGACAACGAAGGCGGCCACTGCTCGAACAGTGATCACCATGGACTCGTCTGCCGCGTTCGACGACCCTTCAGGCGTGAGGGTCGTTCCGCGCTGTGTTAATGGGATCAGTCTCGCCATCTGCGGCCCCGTTTGGTGAGCAGGATGCAGTGGGCCAGGTCATATGGAATTCATCGCTCCCCACAGCCATGGCGTATCCCGCAGACGCGAAACCGAGGAGCAGCAGGCCGAAACTCACGCCCCGGTGTTGGCGCCGAGGGATCACGCCGCCTGCGTGCCAGACGAGCATCGGAAGACTGAACATGGCGAAGTAGCTGACCGCTCCCCCGGCCAGGGTGCCGACGATGTGGGGCGAGGTTTCCATTCGCGCTCCCGAAGCCTGTGGAAAGCCACAGGTGCAGACGGGTGGGCGCCTCATTCCGCCGGGGTGTCGGCTCGGCCTAGCGTTCCTGGCCATGATCGGAAAGTTGACCGACGTCCCTCGGCGGCTGCCGGCCGGGCTGGCGGCCCTGCTCACCATAGTCGCGGTGATCATGCTGTCCGCCATGTCCGACAGCATCATGCAGCCCTTGCCGGCCACCGCGTCCGCCGGGCAGTTCAGCGCTGAGCGCGCGCTGGTTCACCTGAAGCGGTTCGCCGCCGAACCGCGGCCCATCGGCAGCCCGGCGAGCGGCCGGGCTCGGGATTACCTGGTTGGGCAGCTGCGGGCGGCGGGGCTCCGGGTCGAGGTCCAGCGTGCGGTCGGCGCCCGGTCCGCGGCGGGGCTGGCGACGTTCGGCCAGGTCGACAACGTCGTGGGCCGGTTGCCGGGAACGAAGCCGACCGGCACCGTGCTCATCGCCGCGCACTATGATTCCGCGGCCATGGGGCCGGGCGCCTCCGACGATGGAGCCGCCGTGGCCGCGATGATCGAAACCGTCCGGGCACTGCGCACCGGTCCGGGCCTGCGTAACGACCTCGTGCTGCTCATGTCGGACGGTGAGGAGGACGGCGTGCTCGGCGCCGAGGCCTTCGTCCGCGAGCACCCCCTGGGCAGCGCCGGCGGAGTGCTGCTGAACTGGGAGGCCCGCGGGGTCAGCGGCCCTTCCCTGATGTTCGAGATTTCCAGGGACAACGCCCGGCTGGTCGAGACCTTCGCGGGCGCCGTCCCCGCGCCGCGCGGCGACTCCGCCATGGTGGAGCTGTATCGGCTGCTGCCGAACAACACCGACTTCACTCCGCTGACCAAGGCCGGCTTCACCGGCATGAACTTCGCCTACATCGAGCGTTCCTCGCTGTATCACACCGCGGGCGACTCCATCGCCAACCTCAACCTGGGGAGCCTGCAGCACCACGGAACCAACATGCTGGCGCTGGCGCGCGCCTTCGGCGACGCGGACCTGCGGGCGCTGGCCTCCGATCACGATGTCACCTATTTCCGCGCGCTCGGCACCATGATCACCTATCCGGGTCAGCTCGTCTGGCCACTGGCTGTGCTGGCTGTCGTCGCGGTGGCGGGTCTGGCGCTGTGGGCCCGGGTGCGGCGGCTGCTGAGCCTGCCCCGGCTGATCGCGGCGACGGTCTCTGCCGTGGTGCCGCTGGTGGTGTCGGCTGCCTTGGCGCAGGGGCTGTGGGAACTGCTGGTGGCCTGGCGGCCCGCCTACGACCTGATGGGCGGGCTGCTGCACCGCCCTCGTCCTTACGAGGCGGCGATCGCGGTCCTGTGCGCGCTGGCGGTCCTCGGCTGGTACCTGGTGCTGCGGCGCAGGCTCGGCCCGGCGGCGCTGGCGGTCGGAGGGCTGACTTGGATCGCCGGGCTGGGCGTGCTGTGCGCACAGATCGCTCCCGGGGCGTCCTTCCTGTTCGCGCTGCCGGCGTTGATGAGCGCGCTCGGCTGGCTGGCTGCGGTCCTGCTCCGTACGCCTGCCTGGGTGCGGGTGGTCTTGACGTTGCCGGGGCCGCTCACGGCCGCGATGCTGCTGCCGTCGCTGGCCGGGAACGTCTTCGACGGGATGGGGCTGGCGCTCGGCGGGGCGGGCGCGCTGGTGCTGGCCTTGTTCGGGCTGATCCTGGTGCCGATCGCGGAACTGTTCCTGCCCGAGGTCACCACTCGGCCGGAACGCGCCGCCGTCCTCGCCGTGCCCGCGACGGCTCTCCTCCTCACGGCGGGGCTGGTCGCCACGGGGTTCGTGGTGGACGACTTCGACGCCGCTAATCCGCGGCGCACGCATCTGGCGTACGTCATGGACGCCGGCGCCCGCACCGCCCACTGGGTCAGCGCCGACGCCGACCCGGCGCCGTGGACCAGGAAGTACGTGTCCGACCACGACACCTCCGCGCTGCCCGCCGGGTACGCACGAGGCACGCTGTGGACCGGTCCCGCACCGGTGATAGCCGCCGACGGTCCGCGCGCCACCGTCCTGGCCCGCAGCGGGGACACGGTGAAACTGCACGTGACCGCCGGGAAGCACGCGCGCTCGGCGACACTGCGGTTCGATCGGCCGGTCGCCTACGCCACCGCGTCGGCCGGCCGGTTCGGGTCGGCGAGCGTGCCCGTCACCGGTACCAGAGCCGGCACCTGGCCCTCGGAGATCCGCTTCCGCGGAATCCCCGCCCGGGGAGTCGAGATCACTGTGCGTATACCGGAAGCTGACCGGATTCGCCTCATCGTGATCGGCGAGATCGACGGGCTGACCGCGGTGCCGGGCTTCGTCCCCAGACCTCCTCACCTGGTCGCGGCCACCAGGGAGGACGGTGACCTCGTCGCGGTCACCCGCGGCTACACGCTGACCCGGTAGCTGACTTGTCAGGACGCGGGGCTGATGGTGGTTCGACCCCGCCCCTGATCACCTCATCCGACCAGCAATAACGCCCGTAGCCATTGTCGCTCCGGGGCGTTTTGGTGTTCTGACGACAGCTCGTCCCCTCGGATGCGGGTAATTGCATCCTTGTGCGAACGCCAGCAGTCTGGCTGGGAACTTTGTCACGGCCGGGATCGATGTCGTCATAGCAAACGCCCCCACGTGGGCAGCGTCGAGGCGTCGCGCAGGTGATCATATTCGGCGCGGTCCGGTTCCGTCCTGCCGGCGGTAGAGGTCGCGCAGCAGGGAGATCTCGGCTCCGTGGTGGATCAGTTCCCTGTTGACGTGCAGGACGATGCCCTCCATGGGGAACCGCTCGGGACCCGCCGTGGGCGGATTCTCCAGGTCGATGTCCGAGAGGCCGCGGACTCCCGCGTTCCATCTCTCGTACATCTCGTCGAGTTGTTTGAGCGCCTCGTCGGCGGTCCCGGCGTAGGGGAAGGTCTCGGCGTCCTGACCGCCGAAGTGCCAGCCGACCCGATAGCCCAGGCACGAGACGATGATGTGGGCCAGTCGCCAGGCGATCGTGGTCACCGGCGCCGGCACCGGGGCAGGGGACGCGGAGTCCATCGTCCACTCCCCCGAACCCGGCGTGCCGCGTGGGCGGATGCTCCAGCAGTCACGCACCGGCTCCCAGAAGTACTCCTCATCGGTGAGGCCGTCCAGCCGTGGTCGCAGGTTCTTGCGCCAGTGCCGGTCCAGCTGATCCGCGAGTCGCTCGCTTCTTGTCATTCGCGCACACTACAGAAGCCGCGTGAAGTCCTGGAGCGCTGGAGTGGGGTCAGAAGCCGACGTGGTCCCTGCCCTTGAGGGCTAGCAGCCGGCGGGCCTCGTCCGGCGTGGCGACTTCGAGGCTCAGTGACTCCAGGATGGTGCGGATGCGCTCGACCTGGTGTGCGTTGCTCTCGGCGAGGCGGCCGGGGCCCAGCCACAGGGAGTCCTCCAGGCCGACCCGGACGTGGGAGCCCATGGTGGCGGCCATGGTGGCGAGCGGGAGCTGGTGGCGGCCGGCGCCGAGGACGGACCAGGTGTAGGCGTCGCCGAGCAGCCGGTCCGCGGTGCGCCGCATGTGCAGGACGTCGTCGGGGTGCGGGCCGATGCCGCCCAGCAGCCCGAAGATCGACTGGACGAACAGGGGTCCCCGGGTCAGGCCTCTGCTGTGGAAGTGGGCCAGGTTGTACAGGTGGGAGATGTCGTAGCACTCGTACTCGAACCTGGTCCCGTTGCTGCCGCCGAGGTCGAGGATGCGTTCGATGTCGGCGAAGGTGTTCTTGAAGACGAGGTCGCGGCTGTTCTCCAGCGCCCGGCGTTCCCAGTCGTGTTCGAACTCCTTGAATCTCTCCAGCATCGGGAAGAGACCGAAGTTCATGGATCCCATGTTCAGGGAGGCGAGTTCCGGTTTGAACTCGGCGACCGGGCGCAGCCGTTCGTCGACGCCCATGTGGGGTGCGCCGCCCGTGGTCAGGTTGATCACCACGTCGCTGTTGCGTTTGATGGCTTCGAGGATGGGGGCGAAGTGGGCGGGGTCCTGGGAGGGCCGGCCGTCGCGGGGGTCGCGGGCGTGCAGGTGGACGACGGCCGCTCCCGCTTCCGCCGCCCCGATGGCGGCCTCGGCGATCTCCTGGGGTGATATGGGGAGGTACGGGGACATCGACGGTGTGTGGATGGCCCCGGTCACCGCGCAGGTGATGATGACTTTGCGTGCGGCCACCACTCAGACCTCCACGGCCTTGACCGGGGTGCCGACGAGTCGCCGCAGGCCCGCCACGGCGAGGAGGGCCAGGCCGCAGGCGACGGTGAGGAGCAGGATGGCGCTGGCCGGATCGCCGGTCCGGCTCTCGGCGATGCCGAACAGGTTCGGGCCGAAGAAGCCGCCGAGCAGGCCGATGGAGTTGATCATGGCGAGTCCGGCGGCCGACTGCACGCCGCTCATCCGGCTCATGGCCACCGACCAGAGCACGGGCGCGGTGCCGGTGACGAAGAACTGCATGACGGCGAGCGCCGCCAAGGCTCCGGCGACGCCGCTGGCCGACGCCACGTAGGTGGCGGCCGCGGCGCCCGCCATGGCGACGGCCGCGAAGAGGATCGGCCTGCCGTAGACGCGGTAGAGGCGGGGATAGACGTAGACGCCGATGAGGGCGCCGAGGGCGGGCAGGCCGGCCATGGCGCCGATCTGGAAGGATCCCTGCACGCCTGCCGCTTCGATGATGCTCGGCATGAAGAACGTGATGCCGTACACGCACAGCTGCGTGACGAAGTAGATGACCGCGATCAGGAGCAGGGCGCCGCTGGAGAAGACCGATTTGAGCGCGCCGCGTACGGAGTGGTCGGCGGCCTGGCCGTCACCCGCGGCTTCGAGCAGGGCCTGCTTCTCCTCGGCCTTGAGCCAGCGCGCGTCGGCGGGGCCGTCCGGCAGGTAGAACCAGAGGAAGAGGCCGAAGAGCACGGTGGGCAGGCCCTCCAGCAGGAGCATCCACTGCCAGCCGTGCAGCCCCAGGTTGCCGTCCAGCGTCATCAGCGCGCCGCCCAGGGGGCTGCCGAAGACGGTGGCGACCTGCGGCGCCATGAGCAGGACGCCGATGGCGACGGCCCGGTCCCGGGAGGCGAACCAGAGCGTGAAGTAGAAGAGCATCCCGGGATAGAAACCTGCTTCGGCGACGCCGAGCAGCAGCCGCATGATGTAGAAGGTGATCTCGTCCTGCACGAACATGGTGAGCGTGGAGACGGCTCCCCAGCTGATGACGATCCGGCTGATCCAGCGGCGGGCGCCCACCCGGTGCAACATGATGTTGCTGGGGATTTCGAGCGTGCAGTAGGCGAGGAAGAACAGGCCGGCGCCGAGCCCGAAAGCCGCGGCCGAGATGCCGAGGTCGATTTCGAGGTGGTTCTTGGCCAGGGCGATGTTCGTCCGGTCCAGGAAGTTGAGTACGTACGCGATGAGAATGACCGGCATCAACCGGAGCCAGACCTGCCGGGTCCCGGTGCGATACGCGGTGGTGGTCAAGGGGGGGTGTGCTCATGACAGACCTCTTACGTGCATGCCTGGGTGATGGCGCTCAGCCGCGCGGGACGTTCAGCTGGGCGTCGAGCCGGTTCCTCGCCTCCTCCTGCCGGCCGGGCGGCCAGGCGAGGAGGCCGGCGCCGGTCTTGGCGCCCAGGTGGCCGGCGTCGACGGCGTCGCGGAGCAGGCGGCTGGGCTCCTCGTCGCGGCACAGGTGGGGGAACAGGTATGCGTGGACGGCCAGCACCAGGTCGAGGCCGACATAGTCGGCGTTCTCGATCGGGCCCATGGCGGGCAGCCTGAGGCCGAAGCCGTTCCGTACGACGAGATCGATGGTCTCGGCGTCGCAGACGCCGGTCTCGACCAGGTGCAGCGCCTCGCGCCACATGGCGTGCTGGAGGCGGTTGCCGATGAAGCCGGGAACGTCCCGCCGGACGTGCACCGGCAGTTTCCCCGCCTGCCGCAGCACCTCCATCACCCACGTCACGCAGGACGGATCCGTCGCGTCGGACTCGACCACCTCGACCAGCGGGACGAGGTGGGGCGGGTTGAACCAGTGGGTGCCGAGAACCCGGCGGCGGTCGGCCTCCCGGCCGACCTCGGTGATCTTCAGGACCGAGGTGTTGGTCGCCAGGACCGCCCCGGGAGCGAGGTCGCTGACCTCGGCGAAGACGCGCTGCTTGAGCTCCAGCCGCTCCGGTACGGCCTCGATCACCAGGTGAGCGCCGGCCACGGCGTCCGGAAGTTCGGAGCAGGGCGTGACCCTGCCGGCGGCCTCGGGATCGCGCAGTTGCCGTCTCATGTCGGCCAGCCCTCGCCGCAGCGCGGGCTCGTACGGGTCGAAGAGCGACACCTGAGACCCCGCGCCGGCGAACACACCCGCGATCGCGTGGCCCATCAGACCGGCGCCGAGAACCGCTACCCGCGTGTCCCTCACCCGGTCGGGCAGGGCGTTGACCATCGGTTTCTCCCTTCCAGCTGCTCCCCATCCTGCGGTGCGGGGTCATCGCCCGGGAATGGAAGGGTCTTCCACCGTTTGGCAATCGATGGTGTGATCCTCACACAAGGGGTGGTCAGCTCAGCTGCGACAGCTTGTGCAGGCGTACCGCCAGGTGGAGCCGGAGGCCGGGCTCGGGGTCGCGCCAGCCGGGGCCCAGGAGTTCGCTGATCCGGTCCAGGCGCTTCAGCATCGTGTTGACGTGGACGTGCAGCCGCCGTGCGGCCTGGGCGACGTTTCCGGAGGCGTCGAAGTACGCGGCCAGCGTCGGCAGCAGGTCGGTGGACCGGCGCCGGTCGTAGTCCAGCAGCGGCCCGATGGTGCTGGAGAGGAAGTGCTTCAGTTCCTTGTCGCGTGCGGGGTCGAAGGCCAGGGCGTACAGCTCGTAGTCCTGCGTGCTCACGGCGCGGTCCGCGTCGCCCAGGGCCTTCGCCACGGCGAGGCAGCGGGCGGTCAGGGTGAAGGTGGCGCACCAGTCGGGCCGGTCCGGCGCCGGCCTGCCGGACATGACGAGCACCGGCGCTTCCGTCTCCGCCTTCAGCCGCCGGTGGACGGCACGTGCCGCGGCGGGGACGTCGTCCGCGCTGAGCAGCATGACGGCCGAGCCCAGGTGCTCGCCTGCGAGTCCCTGCCAGTCCCCCGCCATCGCGTGCAGGCGGCGCCCCACCTCGGCCACGCGTTCCGCGCCCGCGTCGGCGATGATCAGGCCGGTCAGCCCGTCCAGATCCACGCCCCGGGCCGAGGCCCGGGCCCGCAGCCCGTCGTCGATCGTGTGCCCGCGCAGGACCTCGGCCAGGAGTTCGCCCCTGACCCGGTTCTCCGCCTCGACCATGGCCTCCTGGGTCAGCGTGAGCAGGCCGACGATCTGCGCCGAGCGTTCGAGGATGTGCTCCTCGGCGTCGGTGATCGGATCTTCCCTGGTGAGCGCCACATGGCCGAGCAGCGTCTCACCCGCCAGAACCGCGACGATCTGGTGCCTGTGGCCGGCCGGGTCGAGGTGTTCGAGGCGCCGTCCCGCGCGGCGCGTCTGGGCGAACACCGCCGCGGGGATCGGGTACGACGCCTCGGCCGTACCTTGCGCGGAGCGCGACGCCTGAACCTGCCCGGTCCTGTCGTAGACGGTGACCCGGCCGCCGAGATGCGTCACGAGCATCCCGGCGACATCGCCGGCGTCACCGCCGTCGAGCACCAGCCGGGTCAGGTCCTCGTGGATCGCCGTCGCCCGGCGCACCGTCTCCACCTGGGCCTCGATCGTACGGTAGGCCTGGCGGAGGTCGTCGAGCGCGCGGCGGGCCTCCTGGTAGAGACGGGCGTTCTCCAGCACGACCGCCGCATGGTCGGCGAACGCGGCCAGCATGGCGACCTCGTCACCGGCGAAGGACCGCCGCTGCCGGTCGGCGGCGTACAGCACGCCGACGACCGTCCCGGAGACCAGCAACGGCACACCCAGCAGCGCCTTCATGCCCTCGGTGCGGACCACCTCGTCGAAGCCCGGGTCGTGCTGCAGGGTCTCGTCGGCCAGGTAGTCGACGGTCCAGTACGGAGCCGCCGACTCGATGACCTTGGCGCCCACCCCCGTGCCGACGGGGACACGGGCGATGCGGAACGCCGAGGAGAAGACCCCTTCGTGGGCCCGCAGGCTGAGGTTTCCCTTCTCGTCGATGACCGACAGGTAGGTGAAGTCGGTGCCCACCAGGTCGTGAGCGTGCTTGACGATCGCGGCCAGCACCTCGTCGGGCTCGCCGAGGGCTGTCAGGGCGCGGGCGCTGGCGAACAGCGAGCGCAGCGCCCGATCGCGCCGTCCAGGGTCCATGGCCTCGTCATCGAGGCGTGCTGGCTTGTGGGGAACCATCGCGGTATCTCCGCTGTGTCGCTTCCGGGGCTCCCCGCTGGGACGCCTCGGCCGAAAAGGTACCAACCATGTCAAACGGCATGCGGGACCAGGGGCTCTGCCTTGCGAGGGGAAGTTCCTATCCGGGGGCCGGCCGGCGTGCCACGGTGATCGCGGCGTGGACGAAGGCGGCGAGTGCCGGTGATCGGCTGCCCGCCGGCCAGGCGAGCATCAGGGTGGTGGTGGGGGCGTCGGGGACCGGTACGCACACCAGGTTGCGGGGCAGGTGGGCGCGGACGGATTCGGGTAGCAGCGCGACGACGTGGTCCCAGGTGATGAGCTGGGCGAGTTGACCGGTGTCGCGGATCTGCGGGGCGGCTGAGTCGGTGGGGGGCGTGCCGGGCCAGAGGGGCATCGTCTCGGTGGACAGGTCGGTCATGGACAGGCGGTCTCGTCCGGCCAGGTGGTGATGTCGGGGCAGGACGAGGACCTGGTGCTCTACGAGGAGGTCCGCGGTGTCGAGGCCTGCGAAGTCTTGCTGCGGGCTGTGCATGAACGCCGCGTCGGCGCGGCCGTCGCGTAGCAGGGCCGCCTGTTCTCCGGCCTCGCAGAGGTGTACGTCGACGCGGACATCAGCGTGTTGGGCGCGGTAGGTGGCGAGTAGGTCGGGCAGGAGGCCGCCGTCGCGTGTTATCGGCGACCAGGCTGGTTGGCCGTCCACGTGATCAATCCGCTCGTCCGATGGTTAGGCTCGGTCAGCGCGCTGCACGTTCAGAGGCGCGCCACGGGCGCCATCCAACGGGTTCCCGTGAACGTCGTGGAACTCGGCGGCTCTCGCTACCTGGTATCAGTGCGGGGGCAGGCGGAATGGGTGCGCAGCCTTCGTGCCGCCGGCCAGTGCACCGTCAGCCGCCGTGGGCGCCGAGATCGATACCGGGCGGTGGAGCCGGCCGGCGATCGGCGTGAAGAGGTCGTCGCCGCCTAAAGGGGCGCCTTGCTACGCCGTCGAAGACCGGGTCCGCGGGACCTGACTCATGCACCTCCTTGATCGACCCGGCGGGCCGGGAATGCGGGTTCCGTACGTGGACCGTCCGCCGGCGAGGAGTCTCGGGACGTATCGCGGCGGAAGAGGAGCGGCTCCGCGAGCATCAGCGCCAGGGCGAGCGCCGTCAGGACCGCGGCGAACAGGGGAAGGATGTGTACGCCGGGTCCGGCAAGGAGGAGGCCGCCGAAGAAGGAGCCGCTCGCGATGCCGATGTTGAACGTGGAGCTGGCGCCCGCCGAGGCGATGTCCACGCGGCCCGGGGCGACATGGAGGATGCGGCTGCCGGAGGCCGGGGGCAGGGCGTTGAAGCCGAGTCCGGCGAGGGCGAGGGCCACGACGACGGCGGCCTGCACCGTACCGAAGACATAGAGCGCGAGCCAGGCGACGGCGGTCACCGCGAGGGGGACGGTGAGCGACAGCCAGGGACGGCGGTCGACGAAGGCGCTGACCGAGAACACGGCGATCACCCCGGCGACGCCGTTGACCAGCAGCAGCGGCCCGAGCGCGGCCGGGGTGAAGCCGCCGACCCGCAGCAGGTACGGCGTGATGTAGGTGAAGGCGGACAGAGTGCCGGTCACGGCCAGCGTGGTGACGACCATGAGGAGGGCGTAGCGGCGCGCGTCGGGGGCGGTCCCGCGCATGGACCCGATCGGCCCGCCGGTGCGGCCGGGCAGCGACGCGACCATGGCCAGGCCGGTGACCACGCCGAGCCCGGTCAGCACCGCGAACGGGGTCCGCCACCCGGTCTGCTGGCCGAGCCAGAGGCCGGCGGGCACGCCGAGCACCGGGCCGAGTGAGGCCCCGATCGCCAGCTGGGACACCACCCGGCCGCGTACCCGGGGCGGGAACAGCGAGGCGACCGTGGGCCCGGCGACGGACCAGAACACCGCCTGGCCGAGGGCGGTGAACAGCCGGGCCACGAGCAGCAGGGTGTAGTCCGTAGCGGCGGCCGACACCAGCGTGGACAGGACGAAGACGGCGAGTGTGCCGCCGAGCAGCGCCCGGCGCGGCAGCCGCCGTGTCACCCGGGTGAGCGGCACCGAGGCGACCATGACCACGACCGCGTACCCGGTGACCAGCAGGCCGATGCTGGACTCGGTGTGGTCCAGGTCCCGGGCGATGAGGGTGAGCAGCCCGATCGGCAGGAGTTCGGCGGTCACGAAGCAGAACGCGCCGGTGGACAGCGCCACGAGCGCGGCGACGGCCCGCCCCCGTGACACGGCGGGCAGGTGATCGGCGTCGCCGCCGGGCAGGGATTCGCCTGAATCGTTCACCCGGTCAGGGTCTCAGGCCAGTGGGAGGAGCCCGGCGGCGCGTCTCGACGAAACAGACCGGGCACAGTACGAACCAACCGGGCTATGCGAAAGAGCCGAGGACCAGAGCAAAGGGGCGCTGTAGCGGATGACCCCCGACCTGGACTGGCTCACCTATCACCCGAATCCGTCCAAGCCGGTCTACATCCCGCCGCCCGGCGCGGTGGACGCGCACTGTCACGTGTTCGGCCCCGGCGGCGTGTTCCCGTACGCGCCGGAACGCAGGTACACGCCGGTGGACGCGGGCAAGGACGCGCTGTTCGCGCTCCGCGACTTCCTGGGTTTCGAGCGCAGCGTGATCGTGCAGGCCACCTGTCACGGCGCGGACAACTCCGCGATGGTGGACGCGCTGCGCGCCGCCGGCGGCCGGGCCCGCGGCGTCGCCACGATCCGCCCGGACGTGTCGGACGCCGAACTGGCCGACATGGACGACGCGGGCGTGCGCGGGGTGCGGTTCAACTTCGTGAAACGGCTCGTCGATCCTGAACCGGACGCCTACTACCGGGAACTGGTCGACCGCGTCGCTCCGCTCGGCTGGCACGTGGTGATCTACTTCGAGGCCGCCGACCTGGCCGAACGCTGGGACTTGTTCACCTCGCTGCCGGTCCCGGTGGTCGTCGACCATCTGGGCCGCCCCGACGTGACCAAGCCGGTGGACGGCGCGGAGTTCGGCCTCTTCCTGCGCTTCATGGCGGAGAACCCGAACGTGTGGAGCAAGGTGAGCTGCCCCGAACGCCTGTCGAGACAGGGTCCGCCGCACTACGCGGACGTCCGGCCGTTCGCCCGCGCCGTCGTCGAGCGTCACCCCGACCGGGTGCTGTGGGGCACCGACTGGCCGCACCCCAACATGAAGAGTCACATGCCCGATGACGGCCACCTGGTCGACGTGATCCCGCACATCGCGCCGGCCGAGGAGCTGCGGCGGG
This sequence comes from Nonomuraea sp. NPDC049649, assembly GCF_040675175.1. NCBI lineage: Bacteria > Bacillati > Actinomycetota > Actinomycetes > Streptosporangiales > Streptosporangiaceae > Nonomuraea > Nonomuraea sp. NPDC049649. Next base: position 46,560 of record NZ_JBFAOH010000032.1, on the reverse strand, counting down.
CGCTCCTGGTCGGCAACCCGGCCCGCCTGTACTGGGAAGGCCAGTCCTAGCGGGGCCGGATGTTGTGGTTGCGGGAGAACAGGTTGGCGGGGTCGTACTGCTGTTTGATCGCCGCCAGCCGTTCGTGGGTCGCCGGCGGGTAGATCGCGGCGACGTCCTCGTCCGTGGCGGAGGTGAGGAAGCTCGCGTAGGCGCCGGTGACGTGCGGGGCGAGGGATGCCCAGAGGGTGTCGAGGGCGGGGCGGGCGGCGTCGAGGGCGGGGCGGGGGCCGATCACGTTGGTGACGAACATCAGCTCCGCCTGGCGGTGGGCGTAGGCGGTGGCGTCGGGGGCGACGCGGGAGACGGCGCCGCCGAGGCTGCGGACGGCGATGTACGGGGGGCGTTCCGTGGCCGCGGCTTCGGTGAGGATCCCGAGGACGGCGGGGGCCGACGAGGTGAAGGCGCTGCGGGTGAGGAGGTGGATGCCGTCCGGCGGGGTGGGGCCGTCCACGAGGGTGTCTTCGTACGGGATCAGAGCGACGTCGTCGGCGAGCACCGTGCCGAGGCGGCGGAGGGGGTCGATGGCCCGGGCCGCGGCGTCCGGGTCGTCGCCGTCGTAGGCGACGTGGATCTCGACGGGGGCCTGGGGGCCGCCGGCGAAGGGGTTGGCGAACTCCGCGGCGGAGGTGAGCTCTTCCGGGGCCGTGCGGAGGTGGTCGGCCCAGCCCTGGAGGACGGTGGGCGCCTCGTGGGCGGGGAAGGCGATCCGGCCGAAGAAGAGGTCTGTGGTGGGGTGGGCGGTGAACTCGAAGGCGGTCACGACGCCGAAGTTGCCGCCGCCGCCGCGGATCGCCCAGAACAGGTCGGGGTTCTCTTCAGCGGTGGTACGGGTGAGCTGTCCGTCGGCGGTGACCAGTTCGGCGGCGACGAGGTTGTCCAGGGCGAGGCCGCGCTTTCTGACCTTCCAGCCGATGCCGCCCGCCAGGGTCAGGCCGCCGACGCCGACGCCCTTGGTGTCGCCTGAGGAGATCGCCAGGCCGTGCGGGGTGAGGGCGGTCGCGACCTGGCCCCACGTGGCGCCGCCGCCGATGCGTACGAGGTGGCGGTCCTTGTCGATGACCTCCACGTCGGCGAGGGCACGGAGGTCGATGACGATGCCGCCGTCGTTGGTGCCGAAGCCGGCGAAGGCGTGGCCGCCGCCTCGTACAGCCAGTTCCAGGCCGGTGGCGGCGGCGTAGCGGACGCCTGCCTGGACGTCCCGGACGCTCGCGGGCCGCAGCACGAGAGCGGGGCTGCCCGAGGCCAGCAGGGTGCGGGCGGCCGAGGCGTACTCGGCCGCTCCGGGTTCGATGATGTCGCCGCCGAAGTTCTGGCGGAGGGTGTTCAGCGCTGCGGTCATGGTGTTCCTTTCAGAGAGCCGGACGAGCAGGAGATCCCGGCGGCGTGGTTCTTGTGACAACAAAAAGGATGTGATGTGCATCACGGTCGGCGGGTGTCACAGGGAGGTGGGGTGCGGGATCGTATGCGTGCCATGTCGAGCAGGGAGGAAGCAGTGATGAGCGACCCCACCGAGGCATTCCTCGCCCACCGCAACCTGCTGTTCACGGTCGCCTACGAGATGCTCGGCTCGGCCGCCGACGCCGAGGACGTGCTGCAGGAGACCTGGCTGCGGTGGGCGGGCGTCGATCTCGGTACGGTGCGGGACCAGCGCGCCTACCTGGTGCGGATCGTGACCCGGCAGGCGCTGAAACGGCTGCGCACGCTCGGCCGGCGCAAGGAGTCGTACGTCGGCCCGTGGCTGCCCGAGCCGCTGCTGACGACGCCCGACGTGGCCGAGGACGTGGAGCTGGCGGAGAGCGTGTCGATGGCGATGATGCTGGTGCTGGAGACGCTGACGCCGACGGAGCGGGCGGTGTTCGTGCTGCGCGAGGTGTTCGACGTGGCCTACGACGAGATCGCGGAGGCCGTCGGGAAGAGCGCCGCGGCGGTCCGGCAGATCGCGCACCGGGCCCGGACGCACGTGGCGGCCCGCCGGCCGCGCGAGGCTCCTTCGCAGGCGGAGACCCGTGACGCGCTGGAGGCGTTCCGGCAGGCGGTCGAGACGGGCGACCTGCGGCGCCTGCTCGACGTGCTCGCGCCCGACGTCCTGCTGGTGGCGGACGGCGGCGGGATCGCGCCGGCCGCGACGACGCCTCTCGTGGGCGTCGACGAGGTGGCCGGCCTGCTGATGCGGCGGGTCAGGTCCGCGGTGTCGCTCCGCCCGGCGCTGGTCAACGGCTACCCCGCGCTGGTCATCCGGTCCGATGACCGGGTGGAGACGGTCATGGCGGTGCGGGTCGAGGGCGGTCTCATCACCGAGCTCTACGTCGTACGCAACCCGGAGAAGTTGTCACGGATGGAGCGGGAGACCGCGGTGAGCCGCTGAGGCTACCGGCGAAGCGCGTAGCGGGCGGCGAGCGCGGTGGCCACCAGGTCCTCGCGGCGGGCCGGGTTCAGCCGGACCTGGACGGTGACCTGGTCGCCGCCTTCACGGAAGCGGGTGCCGCGTTCCTGCCAGGCGCGGTCGAGGTCGACCCGGTCGGGCCGCTGGGCGGGTTCGGGGAGTCTCTCGGCGGCCGGTTCCAGGCCGCGTAGTGGATGCGCAGCTTGTGACCGGCGAAGACGGCGCGCGACCTAGCCACTGCCCCGCGGCACCACAAGATCAGCCGGGGCTGATCGTGGCGGCGACCGTGGCGCCCAGCTCCCAGCAGGCCTCCCGGTCGTCCTTGGCCGGCGCGCCCGTCACCGACACCGGGCGCGCGGCCTGCTCCCAGCCGAGGCCGGTGGCGATGGACTCGACCGAGCGGACGGCGCCGGTCGTGTCGTTGTTGCCGTGGACGTAGAGGGCGTACGGCAAGCGGCGCGTCTCCTCCAGGCAGGGGTAGTAGATGGTGTCGAAGAAGTGTTTGAGCGCGCCGCTCATGTAGCCGATGTTGGCCGGGGTGCCCAGGATGACGGCGTCGGCCTCGAACACGTCGACGGCGGTGGCGTGCAGGGCCGGGCGGGTGACGACCTCCACGCCCTCGATCTCGTCGGTGGCGGCGCCCCGCCGGACCTCCTCGAAGAGTTCGTGGAGCGTGGGCGAGGTGGTGTGATGCACGATGAGCAGGCGCGACACGCTGCCGATCCTATCCGGACGGTCAAAGGGTGTTCGCCGCCTGAATATCGGCGTCCGCAACGGGGATGCCGCTCCGCATGGGCGCAATCATGATCTTCTTGCGGCGGGCGGCTCACGTCGCCGTGCTCGCTCTCGTCGTCCTCCCGTTCACCGTCGTCTTAGCCGGCCCGGCGGCGGCCGAGACCCGTAAGCGTTCCAAGGCCGAGATCGCGGGGCGGCGCATGCTGGCCCAGCTCAAGGTGGCGAGGCCGCTGTCGATCCGCGGCTACAGCCGGGAGAAGTTCCAGCCCCGCTGGGAGAACAGGAGGGGCAAATGCAGCACGCGGGAGATCGTGCTGGCCCGTGATGGGAAGGGCGTGCGCCGGAACGCGGACTGCCATCCGGTCAAGGGCCGCTGGTACAGCCCGTACGACGGCAAAGTACTCAAGCATGTGAGATATGTGGACGTCGACCATGTGGTGCCGCTCTCGTACGCCTGGCGTTCGGGCGCCAAGCGCTGGAGCGCCGCCAAGCGCCGGGCCTTCGCCAACGACCTGAAGCGGCCCGAGCTGCTGACGGTCAGCCACTCCGCGAACATCGCCAAGGGCGGGAAGGGCCCGCAGAGCTGGCGTCCGCAGCGGCGGGCCTACTGGTGTCAGTACGCGACGTCGTGGATCAAGGTGAAGCGCCACTACCGGCTCTTCGTCACCCGCCGGGAGCGGGTGGCGCTGCTCAACATGCTGCGTACCTGCTGAAAAGAGAGATCGCGGCGATCTCGTGAGAGATCGCCGCGATCCGTTGGTCCTGGCTGGGGCTACCACCAGTAGCCGCCCCAGTCGTCCCAGTCGTGCCAGAAGCCCCACCACCTGCGCCGGCGGCAGCGACGGCGGCCCCAGCGACGACGGTGGCAGCCTCCTCCATATCCGGTGCTCATGGGCTTCTCCCTCGAATTGATTGATTCCTCAATTAGGACGCTAGCACCCATTCAGGCATCAACCACCCCATATCCGAGGGCTTCAGGAAGACTTGACCGGCATCAGAACTCGGCCGTGCAGACCGTCCCGTTGAGCGTGAAAACCGAGGGGAGGACGTTCGGTCCGGAGTAGTTCCCGACGAAGCCGATGGTGGCCGTCTCCCCCGTGTCCAGCCCGCCGCCCGGCTCGCTGACGGCCTTGACCTCCTGCCCGTCCTCGGTCCAGGTGGCGCTCCACCCGCTGCCGAGGCTCTGCCAGGCCCGCGGCCAGGTGAAGTTCAGCGTCCAGCCGTCCATCGGGGCGCCGGTGTTGGTGACCTGGAGGCCGCCGACGTAGCCGCTCGCCCAGTCGGACTCGACGGTCAGCTTCACCCGGCAGGAGCTGGTGGCGGGCGTCGTGGTGGTGAACGTCAGCGGCGGGGACGACCAGGACAGGCCGCCGCCGCTGTCGCGGGCAATCACGTTGACCGTGTAGCGGGTGCCGGGCGTGAGGTTGCGGACCGTGAACGAGGTGCCCGCCGTCTCCCCCAGTTGCTCGGTGACCGCGCCGTGCTGGCGGTGGATCTCGTACTTGGCGACCGGCCGGTCACCGGCGGCGGCGCGCGGCCAGGTGAGGGTGGCGGTGGTGTCCGTCACGGCGGTGGCGGCGGGCTGGCCGGGAGCGTCCGGCCCGGTCCGCGCGCCGTCGGGGCTCAGGACGACCGTGGTGAGCGAGAGCGGCGGCAGCACCTGGCTCGTCGCGCTGCCCGCCGTCGTGGTGGTGATCTCGGTGGCGCCGTTGGTGTGGCTGAGCACGGTGGGCGCGCCGGTCGCGGGGGTGTAGCCCGCGTAGTCCAGGGTGGCGCTGTACGGGTCGCGCGAGGTGTTGATCAGCATGACCGCCAGGCCGCCGTCAGGGCGCCGGGCGGCGTGCGCGGAGACCGCGGGCTGGTCGGTCGCCGCCCGGACGAACTGGTCACCGGGGCGGGCGAACCGGCTGACCATCTGGAGCGCGTAGTAGGGCGCGAACGGGGTGTTCAGGGCGGGCTCGCAGACCGACCCGTCGGAGGTGCAGCCCGCGCTCGACAGCAGGCCGAAGTCGCCGTAGTCGGTGTGGCCCTCGACCTCGGTGACGGCGCCGATGCCGTTGTGGACGTTCCACCAGTCCACCGTGAACACCCCGTTGGCCAGCAGCGTCGCGTAGGCGTCGGCGGCGGCCAGGGCGCCCGGCTGGGTGTTGGTGCCGTTGCTGCTGGAGCCGGTGTTGAACTCGGTCATCGCGATGCCGATCCGCTCCGCGCGGGCGCCGGCGTGCCGGGCGATCTGCTCGCGGGTGAGCTGGATCATGTCCGGTACGCGGTCCGTACGGTCGAGCGCCCCCGGATACCAGTGCAGGACCACGAAGTCGATCTTGTGAGCCGCGGTGGAGAGGACGACCTCGTTCCAGCTTCCCTCGTCACCCTCGGCCACGATCGCGTCCGGCCACTCGGCGGGGGTGGTGAGCACGGCGCCGATCTTGATGTCGGGGTCGACCGCCTTCATCGCGTCGGCGTAGGCGACGAGGTGGCGGGCGTACTCGGCCGGGCTCTTGTCGTCGTGGTCGTCGGCCTCCCAGGCGGCGCCGTAGTGGCCGTTGCCGTAGTTCTCGTTGCCGATCTCCCAGTACTCGATGCCGTAGCCCTTGGTGACGTTGGCGTACCTGACCCAGGCGGCGGCCTCCTCGGCCGTGCCGGTGCCGTAGTTGGCGGTCACCATCGCCTGGGCGCCGGTGCGGCGGACCCCGGCCATGAAGGTGTCGAAGTCGGTGTTCGGGGCGACGTAGCCGCCGGGGGCGGTGTGGTCGGCCCAGTGGTAGATGTCGGAGTACGAGCCGCCGGGGTAGCGGAGCAGCCGCACGCCCGCCGCCTTGAGCAGGTCGGCGGTGTCGTCCGAGCCCAGGTGGGTGTCCCAGATGGCATGGTTGGTGCCGATGCCCGTCTCGGGCACGTCCGCGAGGGCGGCGCGGGCGTTGACGGTCACCTCGACCGGGGCGGGGTTCTGGGCGTGGGCGGCGGGAACGTTGAGGGCGGCCAGCGTCAGCACGATCGCGGACGCGGCCCGTAACAGGGTTTTCGGCATCGGTGCACCTCGCCGTGGGCAGTGGTCCTCACTCGACGCCTCCTCCTGACCAGGAGGCAGGCATGATCATGTGTTCCGGACGGCGGGTTCGTCAAACAGGGGTGAAACTTTCAGCCCGGAATTCGGCCGGGCGCATCAACCGATCGGTGGATTTTCCGATGAGCCGGATCAGTAACCGATCATGGCCGTCGGGTCGATTCGCGGAAGGCTCCGGCGGACGAGGCTTGAGCCATGACGGTCATCGAAGTCAACGGCTTGCGTAAGTCGTACGGAGATCTGAAAGTTCTGGACGGAGTGTCGTTCTCCGTGGCGGAGGGCGAGATCTTCGGCATCCTCGGCCCCAACGGCACCGGCAAGACCACCGCGGTGGAGTGCGTCGAAGGGCTGCGGCGGCGCGACGGCGGCTCGATCCGCGTGCTCGGGCTCGACCCGGCCAAGGACGGGCGGCGGCTGCGCGAGCAGATCGGCGTGCAGCTCCAGCACACCCACCTGCCGGAGAACATCAAGGTGTGGGAGGCGCTGGACCTGTACGCCTCCTTCTACGCCAGGCCGCGCGACTGGCGCGAGCTGATGGCCGAGTGGGGGCTGGAGGACAAGCGCGACGCCCGGTTCGGGAAGCTGTCGGGCGGCCAGAAGCAGCGGCTGTTCATCGCCCTGGCGCTGGTCGGCGGCCCCCGGGTGGCCTTTCTCGACGAGCTGACCACCGGGCTCGACCCGCAGGCCCGCCGCGCCACCTGGCAGCTGATCAAGCAGGTCCGGGCGGGCGGCGTGACCGTGGTGCTGGTCAGCCACTTCATGGACGAGGTGGAGGAGCTCTGCGACCGGGTCGCCGTCTTCGACGGGGGCCGCGTCGTCGCGCTCGACACCCCGGCCGGGCTGATCGACGGGGTGGACGCCGAGCACCGGATGAGCTTCACGCTGATGGGCGGCGAGCCGGACGGGCTGGCGGGGCTGCCCGGCGTGACCGGGGTGGAGCGGACCGGGGACCGGATCGTCGTCAGCGGCCGGGCCGACTTCGCCACCGCCGTCACCGCCCACCTGGCCCGGCGGCGGGTCCTGGTGAGCGACCTGCGCATCGACAAGCGCACTCTCGACGACGCGTTCATCGCCCTGACCGGCCGTTCCTTCGGCAGCGAGGAGTAGGACACCATGACCAAGCTCGCCTTCGTCGAACTGAAGCTGCTGACCCGGGAGCCCGGGGCGGTGTTCTCGCTGCTCATCCCGCTGTTCATCCTGGTGGTGTTCGGCAGCTCGATCGAGCCCGGCGACACGCTGCTGGTGCCGATGGCGCTGGCCATCGCGGTGGGGCTGGTCGGCCTGTACCTGCTGCCGACGACCCTGGCCACCTACCGCGAGCGGGGCATCCTGCGGCGGCTGTCGGCCACGCCGGTGCGGCCGTCCAGCCTGCTGGTGGTGCAGCTGATCCTGCAGCTCGTGCTCGCGGTGGCCGCCTGCGGCCTGCTGCTGGGCGTGGGAGGCGCCGTTCTCGGCGCCCGGCTGCCTTCCCAGTGGGGGCTGGTCGCGCTGACCTTCCTGCTCGGCACGGGGGCGCTGTTCGCCGTCGGGCTGCTCATCGCGGCCCTGGCGCCGAACGGGCGGACGGCCAACGGGATCGGGGTGCTGCTGTATTTCCCGATGGCCTATCTCGCGGGACTCATGCAGCCGACGCATCAAATGCCGGTTATTTTGGTGAGTGTCGGTGAATTTACGCCGCTGGGGGCTTTTCGGCAGAGTCTGCAGGATCTCTGGGCGGGCGGCCCCGCCGATCCGGTGGCGCTGGTGGTCATGGGTGCTTACGCGATGGTCGTCAGTATGATCGCGGCCAGGTTCTTTCGCTGGGAGTGAGGCATGACCGCGCGGCTCGATCGGTGGGAGAGCCTCCTGCAGCGCCTGCTGGCGGCCTCGCCGTACGTCCTGCTGGCGATCTCGGCGGCGCTCGCGCTGGTCCGGGAGGACGGCAACGCCCCTTCCTGGCAGATCGCGGCGGCGGTCGTGGCGACCGCCGCGTGGATGCGGCTGATGCCGCGGGGCGTCCTCTACGTGGCCGGGCTGATCGTCCTGATCGGCCTGCTCTGCGCGCAGGCGGTGTGGTTCGCCAGCTTCTTCGCCTTCATCGGCTACCTGCACTCCTGGCAGTACCTGAGGGGCGCGTGGCGCTTCGCCGGCGTGACCGCCACGGCCGCGATCAGCGTCACCGCCTTCTTCGGCGGGCCGCCGGAGCCCGTCCCGTCCGAGATCCTCTCCTACCTGCTCCTCACCGCCGGCATCGTGGCCGCGGTCGGGCTGTTCAGCTTCATCGGCGAGATCACCGCCCAGCGCAGCGACGAGCGCAGGCAGATGGTCGCCCGGCTGGAGGAGACCCTGCGGGAGAACGCCGGCCTCCACGCCCAGCTGCTCGTGCAGGCCCGGGAGGCGGGCGTGATGGAGGAGCGGCAGCGGATGGCGGCCGAGATCCACGACACCCTCGCCCAGGGGCTGACCGGCATCATCACCCAGCTCCAGGCGGCGCACCAGGCCGACGACTGGCGCCGCAACGTGGACAACGCCGTCCAGCTCGCCCGGGAGAGCCTGGCCGAGGCCCGGCGCTCCGTCCACGCGGTCGGCCCCGGCCAGCTCGACGCGGCCCCGCTGCCGGAGGCGCTGCGCGAGGTCGCGGCCAAGTGGAGCGAGCTCAACGGGGTGCGCGCCGACCTCACCACCACCGGCACGGTCCGCCCCCTGCACCCCGAGGTGGAGGAGACCCTGCTCCGCACCGCCCAGGAGGCCCTGGCCAACGCGGCCAAGCACGCCGGCGCCTCCCGGGTCGGGCTGACGCTTTCCTACATGGAGGACATGGTGACGCTGGACGTGCGCGACGACGGCGCGGGCTTCGACGTGGAACGGGTACGGGACGGCGGCGGTTTCGGCCTGACCTCGATGCGCAGGCGCGTCAGCCGCCTGGCCGGCACCCTGGAGATCGAGTCGGAGCCCGGCGGCGGCACCGCGATCTCCGCGAGCGTCCCGGCGGTGGCCCGTGACTGACCCGATCCGGCTGCTCATCGCCGACGACCACCCCATCGTGCGCGACGGCATCCGCGGCATGTTCGCCGGCGACCCGGGCTTCGACGTGCTCGGCGAGGCGGGGGACGGTGCCCGCGCGGTCGAGCTGGCCCGGGCGCTGAACCCGGACGTCATCCTGATGGACCTGCGGATGCCGGTCATGGACGGCGTCGCCGCCATCAAGGAACTCGCCAGGCTCGGGATCGGGGCCCGCGTCCTGGTGCTGACCACGTACGACACCGACCGGGACGTGCTGCCCGCCATCGAGGCCGGCGCGACCGGCTACCTGCTCAAGGACACCCGGCGCGAGGACCTCGTCGCGGCCGTGCGGACGGCCGCGCGGGGCGAGTCGGTGCTCTCCCCCTCCGTCGCCACCCGCCTGGTCGGGCAGGTGCGCACCCCCGCCGACCCGCTGAGCGCCCGCGAGCTGGAGGTCCTGGAGCTGATCGCGCAGGGCACCACCAACCGCGAGGTGGCGGCGCGCCTGTTCATCAGCGAGGCCACGGTCAAGAGCCATCTGCTGCACATCTACGCCAAGCTCGGCGTGAACGACCGCGCGGCGGCCGTCGCCGCCGCCTTCCGGCGCGGGCTGATCGGCTGAGTATCTACGTCATTTGTCGCGTTCCGACCTGCCGGAGCGCCCCGGGTGGAATGAGTCCGATGCGCCGACCTTCCCGCCCGGGCGCGCGATAGCCTCCAGCTAACGCTCAGGCCCCCTCGGGAGGTACGCATGACGCCCCTTGATCAGTTGCCCGAGGTCAGGACCGAACTCTTCATCGACGGCGAGAGCCAGGGGGCCGACGACGCCCTCGCGGTGGCCGACCCGGCCGACTCGACCGCGGTCGTGGGATACGCCGCGGCGGCCAGCGCCAAGCAGGCCACCTCGGCGGTCGCCGCCGCGCACCGGGCCTTCCCCGCCTGGTCCGCCCTCACCCCACAGGAACGCGCCGAGCTGGTGCTGGCCGCGCTGGCGCCGCTGGAGGCCGACCGCCCGGCCACGGCGGAGGTGCTCACCCGCGAGAACGGCAAGATCCGGACCGAGTCGTTCATCGACTCCATCGTGTTCGAGCACCGGTTCCGGCTGGCGGCCGGGCTGGTCGACCAGATCGGGCAGGTCACCCGGCTCCCCGCGCCCCCGTACGACACCGAGATCTCCTACCTCCCGCTCGGCGTGGTGACGATCATCGTGCCGTTCAACTGGCCGCTGGCGATCCTGGCCGCCTCACTGCCGCAGGCGCTGCTGGCCGGCAACACCGTCGTGGTCAAGCCGCCGCCCACCGCGCCGCTGGCGACCGTGCGCACCGCCGAGCAGGTGGCGCGGGCGCTGCCCCCGGGCGTGCTCAACGTCGTCACCGGCGCCGACGCCGAGATCGGCGCGGCCCTCATCCAGGACGAGCGCGTCAAGAAGGTCTGCTTCACCGGCAGCCCCGCCGGCGGCAAGCGCATCATGGCGATGGCCGCGCCGTCGCTCACCCGGGTGGCGCTGGAGCTGGGCGGCAACGACCCGGCGATCGTGCTCGACGACGCCGACCTCGGCGACGAGGCGATGCGGCGGCTGTTCTCCGGCACCTTCGACTCCACCGGCCAGATCTGCATGGCCACCAAGCGGCTCTACGTGCACCGCTCCCGCTACGACGAGGTGGTCGAGGGCCTGTCCGCGCTGCTCACCGGCACCCGGCTCGGCCACGGCCTGGACGAGCAGGTCACGATGGGGCCGCTGCACCACCCGCGGCAGCTGGAGTACGTGCGCGAACTCCTCGGCCAGGCGTCCGCCTCCGGCGCCGAGATCCTGGAGTTCGGCGCGCCCGCCGAGGGCGCCGACGTCTCGCGCGGCAACTTCCTGCAGCCCTCGCTGGTGCTCGACCCCGACGACGACGCGCGGGTGGTGACGGAGGAGCAGTTCGGCCCGACGCTGCCGATCCTGCCGTTCGACGACGCGGACGACGCCGTGGCCCGCGCCAACGACACCTGGTCCGGCCTGTGCTCCTCGGTCTGGACGGCCGATCCGGAGCGGGCCGCCGGCATCGCCGCGCGGCTCCGTACCGGATACACGTTCGTCAACGCGCACGGCGCGGCGCACCTCGACGAGCGGGCGCCCTTCGGCGGCTTCAACCAGAGCGGCATGGGCCGGGAGATGGGCATCGAGGGCATCCGCGAGTTCATGGACACCCACTCCGTCGGGTTCCCCGCCTCCGGCTGAGAGAAGCCGCGGCCTCGGGGTAGGCGGAGGCCATGGTGCGAATCCTCGACCGCGAGTCCGTCCAGGACCTGCTGGAGAACCGGCGGGCCCAGGTGATGGAGGTGCTGCCCCGGCAGGAGTACGAGTGGGCGCACCTGCCGGGCGCCGGCCACCTGCCGCCGGAGAGGCTGGACGAGTCCGCGCACGGCCTCGACCCGGCCCGGCCGGTGGTCGTCTACGGGCAGAACGAACGGTCCGACCAGAGCCGGCAGGCCGCCATCCGGCTGGAGAAGCTGGGCTTCGGCGAGGTCTGCGACTACCCGGCGGGCAAGATGGACTGGCTCTCCGCCGGTCTCCCGTACGAGGGACACGCCGAGCTGGTGGCCCGGGTGACGCGCCGCGACCCGGTCACCGCCGACCCCGGCGACCCGCTGTCCGAGGTCACCGACCGGATCCTCGCCGACCCGGCCGGCGTCGCGGTCGTCGTCGACGAGGACCGCATCGTGCAGGGCATGATCGGCGAGGAGGAGATCGCCGACGCCCCGCCCGGCGCCACGGCGGGCGACGCCATGGACACCGGCCCCGTCACGGTCCGGCCCGGCGACGACCTGGCCGGCCTCGTGGCGCGCATGGAACGGGAGCGGGTCCGCCACGCCGTCGTGACCAGGTCCGACGGGACGCTGGTCGGCCTGTACGGGCTCGGCGACCTGCGCCCTCAGGCGTCGGAGTCCGACACCGGCTAGGCGTGCGCGGCGCCCGCCAGGACGGCGCCGTACTGGATGGCGACCAGGTCGTGGATGGGGATGGCGCGGGCCGGGCTCTCGCCCTCCGCGCACCAGGCCGTGTGGAGCTCCGACAGTTCGCCCGCCGCGGCGCGGATCGCCGGGGTGACGTTGCCGATGGCCAGCTCGCCCTCCAGGGCCCGCAGGAGGATGCCGCCGAAGCGGAGCCGCATGCTGGACAGGTTCTCGCGGCAGGACGACACCTCGGCCACGGTCGCCGGGCGGTCGCTCGACGGGTCGCCCGCCCGCACCGCGTCCGTCTCGGCCATGCCCCCCAGCAGCGGGATGAACGCGCGGCTGGCCCGGAGGAACGGCGAGGCCGTCACCAGGTCGTCCTGGGCGGCGGCGAGGATGCGGGCCAGGGTCTCGTGGGTCTCGCGCAGCCCGCGCGCCTGCTCCCCCACCACGTCGCGGTAGGAGCGGGCGGTGGGCGTGGTGTCGGCCGCCGACGGGTCGGTCCAGTACGGGATCTCCGCCGTCAGGCCGAGGGTGCCGTACTTCTTGATGTACGAATCGCTGGCGGCGCCGCTGATGTGCTGGACCGGGTCCTGGCCGTTGGCCTCCAGGTAGTCGTAGGCGTCCTCCATCGTGGGCGCCTGGTAGATCGCCTGCTCGAACGACTTGACCGCGGGATGCTCGGCCTCACCGGCGTGCAGCGGCACCCCGTACCGGGCGGGCAGCTCCTTGAGCACGGCGTGCAGCTCGGGGACGGGGCGGTTCAGGTAGTAGAAGACGCCGCCGGTCTCGGCGTTGTGCAGGGTGCTGAAGAAGGCGGGCTCGGTGTCGTCGATGAGCCGCATGAGGGCGAGCGTCTCGGGGAGCACCCGGTCGAAGTAGACGCGCTTGTAGGCGAACGGGAACGTCCACTCCACCTGCTCGTCGGGGGCGGGCCGGTAGAAGTGCCGTGCGTAGTGGGTCCTGGTGAACGGGCCGGCGAACCAGCCCTCGTTGAGCCGGGTGCCGTCGGGGTCGAGGCAGGCGACGAGGTGCCAGGTGTAGCCGGTGTCGCGGCGCAGCCGGTCGTCGGCGCAGAGCCGGGCGGCCAGGTGGCTGACGGTCAGCCCGCCGATCGGCTCGTTGGGGTGCGGGCCGGCGGCGACGATCGCGTGTCTCGGCCCGTCGCCGACCGTGAGGCAGAGCAGCGGGTCGCCGAGGCGGGAGGTGCCGACCCTGCGCAGCGTCGCCACGCCGGGGTGGGCGTCGGCGAGGGCGGTGAAGCGGGCGTTGACCTCGTCGACGGTGGCGAAGCGGTCGAAGTCGGGCACGGAGTCGAGTTCGTCAAGCACGCCCCCAGTGTCTCCCGAACCGGTCCGGATCATCCTTTCAGGCCTCTTGTCAGCCGGGGCCGCGGGAGCGTACGCCTGGTGCCCGAGGACTTCGAGCGGGAAGGCCGCAGGCAGCTCGTCCGGGTGCAGTCGGTCATCGCCAAGGTGCGGCAGGCGCGGCGCGAGCTGGTCCGGCGGCTGATCGGCGAGCGGAGCGGCTGGGAGGACGTGCTGCGCTGACGGGCGGACCCCGCGCGGGATCCGCCCGTGCCGGGGTCAGTAGCGCAGGTCGCGCAGGTAGCGGTAGCCGACCTCGGACGTCCGGCGGGGTGTGACGTCCGGGGTGTCGTTCTCGACGATGTACTCCTGGACGCGGTGGGCGTCGAACACGCGGCGGAAGTCGATCGTCCCCGTCCCCAGGTCGGCCATGTCGCCGTCGAGGTGGCGGTCCTTGACGTGGTACTGCAGCACGCGCTGCGGCGCCCGCCGGATCACGTCGATAGCGAACCGCACCGGGTCGCGGGCGCCCCGGCCGACGCCGCCGGTCACCGCCCAGTAGATGTCGATCTCCAGGTGGACCAGGCGCGGGTCGAGCTCGGCGGTCAGCACGTCCCACGGGGTCCGCCCGCCGCCGAGGTCGATGGTGAACTCGTGCGCGTGATTGTGGTAGCCGTACCGCAGCCCCGCCTTCTTGGCGGCCTGGGCCTCCACGTTCATCCGCTCGGCCCAGGCCTTCCACTGGTCCAGGCTGTCGGAGTTCAGGTAGGGCACGACCATGTAGGTCTGGCCGAGCGTCAGCGCGTTCTCGATCTTCGTGTGCAGGGCGGCGTCGTCCGGGCTGATGTCGTCATGGCTGGAGGTCGCCTTGAGGCCGAGCCCGTCCAGGAACCTGCGGAGCTGCCTGGCCGTACGCCCGAAATAGCCGAGCGCGACCTCGATCCGCGGATAGCCGATCTCGGCGAGGTAGGCGAGCGTGGCGTCGTAGTTCTGCGCGAGGTCGTCTCGTACGGTCCAGAGCTGCATGCTGATCTGACCCGGAGGCACGCGGTGCCGTCCCTTGCCGGGGTGGTGCGGGTGCGCCGCCGCGGCGGGCGAGGCGGCGGCGAGCGCGGCCGCGCCGGCGCCGAGCCCGGCGGCGAGCAGGGAGCGCCTGCTGGGGCCGTAGCCGTAGCACATGGGGATCTCCTAACGGGTGGGCTGGAGCACGACCTGGTCGGTGCCGGTCAGCTCGGGCAGGCCGCCGGTGCCGGGGTCGCTGTAGCTGGCGACGAAGACGCCGGTGAGGTTGTCGTTCTCGGGGTCGTGGCCGCCCGGCTCGGTGGTCTGGATGGTGCCGGTGCAGCCGCGGGCGGTGGTCTGCGGGTGGCCGTGGTCGTCGTGGCCGAGGATGTAGTCGACGGTCACCCGGGCGCAGTCGACCGGCTGGTCGTCGGTGACCCGCACCTCGAACTCGACCACGTCGCCGAAGCTGAACCGGTCGCCGTCGGCCGGGCGGACGAACTCCACCACCGGGGTGTCGTTGCCGACCACGATCCGCACCGACGTCGCGGCCGACCTGCTGCTCGGGTCGCTGACCCGGAGCGTCGCCTCGTACAGGCCGTTCTCCGTGAACGTGTACGAGCCGTCGGGGCGGCGGGAGTCGACCCGGCCGTCGGCGTCGAAGTCCCACGCGTACCGGAGCCGGTCGCCGTCGGCGTCCGCGGTGCCCTCGCTGGTGAACCGGACGGTGAGCGGGGCGCGGCCGGCGGTCGCCGAGGCGGTGGCGGCCGGGACGGGGGTGTGGTTGCCGGTGTTGCCGATGTAGTCGATGCGGGAGAGCCGGGCGTCCGGGTTCTCCTGGAAGTAGCCGTCGCCGTACTCCAGCACGTAGAGCGCGCCGTCGGGGCCGAACTCCATGTCCATCGGGTTGTCGAAGACGAACGACGGGAGCACGTCCTCGATCCGCCCGCCCCGGTGGAACGCCTTGACGTAGTCGCGGGTCCACTCGTAGAAGAGCGGGACGCCGTCGTAGTGGCGCGGCCAGCCCACCGCGTCCCGGCCGCGCGTGTTGCGGTGGTCGAAGGCGTAGGCGGGGCCGGCCATCGGGCCGATGCCGCCGGTGCCGAGCTGCGGGAACTCCGCCGACGGGCCGTAGGAGTACCACACGTCGGGCTGGACGACGGGCGGCAGCTCGCGCAGTCCGGTGTTGCGCGGCGAGTCGTTGACGGGCCGGGCGCAGTCGAAGGTCTCGCCGGATGCGCCGGTCGCGAAGTCGTAGTCGACGTACGGCAGGCGCGCGGTCGCGCAGTAGGGCCAGCCGTAGTTGCCCGCCTCGCGGATGACCGTCCACTTTCCGGTGCCGGCCGGGCCGCGCGCCGGGTTCGGGCTGCCCGCGTCGGGCGAGTAGTCACCGACGTACAAATCACCGGTGGACTTGTTCAGCTCGATGCGGAACGGGTTGCGCAGGCCCATCGCGTAGATCTCCGGCCGGGTGCCGGGGGTGCCGGGCTTGAAGAGGTTGCCGTGCGGGATCGCGTAGGAGCCGTTGTCGCGCACCTTGATGCGCAGGATCTTGCCGCGCAGGTCGTTGGTGTTGCCGGAGCTGCGCTGGGCGTCGAAGGCCGGGTTCCGGTCGGCGCGCTCGTCGATCGGGGTGTAGCCGTCGGAGAAGAACGGGTTGGTGTCGTCGCCGGTCGACAGGTAGAGGTTGCCCTCGGCGTCGAAGACGATGTCGCCGCCGACGTGACAGCAGATGCCCCGGTCCACCGGCACGTCCAGGATGCGCTGCTCGGTGCGCAGGTCGAGGGTGCTGCCGGTGAAGCGGAACCGGGACAGCCGGATCAGGCCCTGGAACGGCTCGAAGTCCTCGGGGGCGCCGGTGAACGGGGCGTCGCCCTCGTTCACCTCGGGGGTGGCGGGGTCGTCGACGGGGGTGTCGAGCGGCGGCGAGTAGTAGAGGTAGACCCAGTCGTCCTTCTTGGAGCCGCGCCCGAAGCCGGGGCTGATCGCGATGCTCTGCAGGCCCTCCTCGTCGTGCTGGTAGACGTCGAGGTCGGCGGCGAGCGTGTTGAGCCCGGTCTTCGGGTCGTGCAACCAGACCTCGCCTTTCCTGGTCGTGTGGAACACCCTGGAGTCGGGTAACACCGCCAGGTCCATGGGCTCGCCGGGGCGGTCGTTGAGCGTGACCTTCTGGAACCGGTCGTCCGGGGGCGGGGCGCTGGTGGTCTCCGCGGCCTGGGCGGCCGCGGCGGGCATGAGGATCGCCGCAGCAGTCATGGCCGCGATCGCGGTTCTCGCTCTCATGCCTCTCCCTTCGGTCAGCGTGAGGGGGTGGGTGACAGCGAAACACCGTGAATGTAACTCGGCTTTCGCCGGTCGAGGAGGGCCTAATCACGGGGACATGACCGACTTCCGCGTCTGATCGGACAAAGTCATGATCTTTTGGGCTGCTGCCATACCCAGCTGCGATCGGTTTGAGAAAGATGAGCCGGTTCGTGCGTACCTCCTGACGGCAGATTCCGGTCTTCGGGAGGTTTTCATGCACCGCAGAGTCGCCCTGCTCTCCGCCGCCGCGCTCGCGCTGGCGGGGACACTCGTCCCCGCACAGGCGCAGGCAGCCGACCACCGGCCGGTCCGGTGGTCCGGCGCGGACTCGTCGTCGGAGCGCAGGAACGTCCTGCAGTACTGGACCACGCAGCGGATGCTGGCCGCGCAGCCGATGGACACGATCGATGCGCCCCGGCGGGCCCGGTCGAGCCGGCCCGGCCGCGGCGAGCCGTGGTCGGCGAGAGGGACGTCGGCGCGGGCGAACCAGCGGAACTCCTGGCGTTCCCAGGGGTCCACGCGCGGTGGCGCCACCCGGCAGGCCGCCGTGCCCGACAGCCGCGGCCTGCGCTGGACCGACGGCGGGGCCGTCGTGCGCACCAGCGGGCGGCTGTTCTTCACCACCGCCCAGGGCGCCAACGCCTCCTGCTCGGGCACGGCCGTGACCAGCGCCAACGAGAGCGTCGTGATGACGGCGGGGCACTGCGTCAAGCTGAACGGGGCGGCGCACCGCAACGTGGCGTTCGTGCCGGCGTTCGACAACGGCCGGCGGCCGTTCGGCACCTGGGTGGCGACCCGGCTGTTCACCACCCAGCAGTGGAACGCCCGCGAGGACATCAACTTCGACATCGCCGCCGCCGTGGTCGCCCCGTTAGAGGGGCGGACGCTGACGGACGTCGTGGGCGGGCAGGGGGTGGCGTTCAACCAGGCGCGGCAGCAGCAGATGTTCCTGTTCGGCTATC
Organism: Nonomuraea sp. NPDC049649; assembly: GCF_040675175.1. Lineage (NCBI taxonomy): Bacteria > Bacillati > Actinomycetota > Actinomycetes > Streptosporangiales > Streptosporangiaceae > Nonomuraea > Nonomuraea sp. NPDC049649. The sequence continues at coordinate 28,842 of NZ_JBFAOH010000032.1, read as the reverse complement.
CGGCGGCGGCGCCGTTCGACGGCTCGCGGCTGATCTACTGCAGCGGGCGGGCGTTCAACGACCCGGTGGCGACCCGGGGGCAGGGGGTGCGCTGCAACATGACCGGCGGGTCGAGCGGCGGCGGCTGGTTCCTCGGGTTCAACGAGCAGACCGGGCTGGGCATGCTGAACTCGGTCAACAGCTTCACGTACGACTTCGCGCCCGGCTTCATGTTCGGCCCGTTCTTCGGCGACGAGGCGATGCGGGTCTACCAGGCCGCGCAGAGCACCGACGCGCTCTGAAACGGCGCTGGAAAAAGGGAGGGGTTCGTCGCTACGTTGAATCAGCGTATCCCGACACAAGAGGAGAAACTCGTATGACGGGTGAACCCCCTCCCCCCGGCTCCCGTATCGACACGTCCACCCCTCATGCCGCCCGGATGTGGAATTACTGGCTGGGCGGCAAGGACTACTACGACGTCGACCGGGTGGCAGGTGACCAGTTCAGCGCGGCATTTCCGGACATTGTGCATATCGCGCGACTTTCTCGTCACTTAATCGCACGAATCGTGCGTTACATGGTCAACGAGGCAGGTGTGCGGCAATTTCTCGATGTCGGCACGGGGCTGCCCACCGTCGACAACACCCACGAGGTCGCGCAGCGGGCCGACCCCACCTGCCGGGTGGTCTACGTGGACAACGACCCGCTGGTGCTGACCCACGCCCGCGCGCTCCTGGTCGGCACCCCGGAAGGCGCCACCGACTACATCGAGGCCGACCTGCGCGAGCCAGAGACGATCATCGCCGCCGCGGCCAAGACGCTCGATCTCACCCAGCCCGTCACGCTCATGCTGATGGGCATCGTCGGCTTCATCAGCGACGAGGACGACGCGCACGGGATCGTGGCCCGGCTGATGGACGCGCTGCCCTCCGGCAGCTACCTCGCCCTGTGGGACGGGGTCAACGTCGTCACCGGCGAATCCCTCGACCAGGCCCAGGACGACTACAACGAGACCGACGCCGTCCCGTACGCCCTGCGCACCCGCGAGCAGTTCACCGCCTTCTTCGAGGGCCTGGAGCTGGTCGAACCCGGCATCGTGTCCGTCCCGCTCTGGCGGCCCGACCCCGACCCGCTGGCCGATCTCAAGGAGGTGGACGCACTGGTCGGCGTCGCCCGCAAGCCGTAGAACTCACAGCTCGTCCATGATCGTGCGCAGCATCTCCGGCGTCTCCGCCGGCGGGGGCGCGTGCACGCTCAGCTCGTTCAGCAGGTGCCGGTACGGGCGCACCTCCACGTCCTTGGTGAGGTACTGCGCCCCGGCGAGCTGTTCGAGGTAGACGATGTCGTCCAGCTCGGCCTGCGAGAACCGCAGCAGGGTGATCGGGCCGATGCCGAGCGCGACCTCGGCGCTGAACGGCAGCACCTGCAGCGTGATGTGGGCCAGCCCGGCCATCTCCACGAGGTGGCCGAGCTGGTCGCGCATCACGTCGCGCCCGCCCACCAGCCGCCGCAGCGCGCCCTCGTCCACAATCGCCCAGAGCCGCCGCCCGGACGACGCCAGCAGCTCCGCGCGCCGCATCCGCAGCGCCACCCGCTGCTCGATCCGCTCGCCCGGCTCCTCCTGGCCGCGGGCGATGACGGCGCGCGCGTACTCCTCCGTCTGGAGCGGGCCGGGGATGTGCTGGATCTCGTACGTACGAACGAGCTCGGCGTCGTGCTCCAGGCCGAGATAATCCTCGAACCAGTCGGGGACGACGTCGCGGTAGTCCTGCCACCAGCCCGGCTGGTTGGCCTGCCGGGCCAGCAGGAGCAGCGGCGCGCGCTCGGCCGGGTCCACGACCTCGTACAGGGTGAGCAGGTCGGCCACGTCGCGGGCCTTGAAGCCGCAGCGCCCGCCCTCCATCCGGCTGATCTTCGAATGCGACCCGCGGATGGCGTATCCGGCCTGTTCACGGGTGATTTTCTTCTCCTCGCGCAGCCTCCGCAGTTGCGACCCCACCAATATGCGCAATGCGGTCGGCCCGCTCCGCGGGGAATCCCCGCCCACGTTTTCGGTCAGACCCCTCATATCGCGATAAATCGGCATAAGCACTCCTTTATGCCTTCGCCGCCCCACCCCTGACTCGGCCATCGTCCGTAATCCTGCCACGACAAATACCGCAATCACCAAATATCACACCAGCTCGTGAACACACCGTCACCACACTGGTACAGAAAAGCACGCATCAGCGCCTGACCAGGACACTCACCCCAACCCGCGAGCCGCGCCCCAAAGAGGGCATTGACGGAAGATTCTTACATGTTATTCATAGATCAAGTCAAAAACCTTCAGAGAGAGGAGCTGACATGGCCCGAAGCGAGTCCGCCGACCCGCCCGCCGACTTACTCGGACCCGTCAGGGGCGAAGTCTCCTGGTTCTGCTGCGGCACGGCCTGGGGCCCGTGCAGCAGCACCGGCAAGGGAGCCTGCGGCACCTGCAACTCCGGCAGCCTCCAGCACGCCTGGCCCAACACCTCCGACGCCTGCTGGGCGATCACCCGCCCCGACCGGTGCGGCGTCGGCCTGTCCCGCCGGACCTGCGGCTTCCGGCACCGCACCACATCCCTCTGCGGCGGCGGCAGCGTCGTCACCACGATCGCCGACTGCGGGCCGCAGACCGACCTGTTCTGCGGCGAACGCAGCTGCTGCGGCTCCACCTGCGCCAACAACCGGCTGATCGACCTCACCCCGGCCGCCTTCAGCCGCATCGCCTCCCTCTCCGCCGGCCTGCGGCCGTGCGAGATCGCGACCGGCTGAGGAGGCGGCGATGACCAGCAGAAGAAACCTGCTCAAAACCGCCGTGCTCGGCGGCGGCGCCACCGTCGTGGCCGCCACCGCGCTCGGCTCCCTCGGACCGGAAGCCGCCTTCGCCGACAAGTCATACGACGCCGAACCCGGCGCCCCCGACCCCAACTTCGCCGAAGGCCGCATCCGCACCATCAAAGACGACACGCTGCTCGTGCTCGGCTCCAACATGGTCTTCCACACCATCCGGGTCGTGAACGGCACCAGCCTGTGGAAACTCGGCCCGGTCCCCTTCGAGGCGGCCCAGCCGGGCGACGGCCTCTACGCCCGCGGCGTCCTCATGCCCGACGGCGTCCTCGCCGCCGAGTCGGTCTGGCTGAACATCGTGAACATCAAGGGCCACATCAAGAACATCTCCGACCGCAAACTCCACCTCGACCACCACGGCAAGGAGGTGCTCTGCCACGTCGTGCCCGGCAAATCCGTCGCGATCCGGGCCGAGGCGCCGCCCACCTCCGACCTGTCGATGCTCAAAGTCAGCCAGCACGTCCAGATCCTCGGCGCCTGGCGCCCGGACACCAACGAAGTCGACATCGCCACCGTCTTCTCCCCCCACTGAGGAGGCGGCCCTCAAGGGATCGCCCTCCTCCCCCTTCACCGCTGAGGAGCCGGCGCGTGCATGGGATGGCCGCACGCACTCGCACTCTTCCTCACCACCCCCTTCACCACTGACGAGGCAGCGCATGCAGGGGACCGCCGCGTCCCAGCAGCGCGCACTCGCCACCCCCCATCACCACTGAGGAGGCAGCATGCAGGGGATCGCCGCGTCTCAGCCGTACGTACTCGCTCTTTTCCTCGGCTGGGCAGGGCTGCTCAAGCTGTTCAGCCGCCGGATGCGGGCGCAGGCCGGGCAGACCGCGCTGGCCCGGCTCGTCGGCCAGGCGCGCGCGATCCCGGCCCTCGCCGCCGTCGGACTCGTCGAAGTGGCGGTGGCCGTCACCCTGGCGCTGCCGCCTCACTCCCCCGCCGAGGGCGCCGCGGCAGCCGTGCTCGCCGCCGGTTTCCTCGCCTACCTGACTTACGCCCGCCTCGCCGCACCCACCTCGTCGTGCGGCTGCCTGGGCACCCACTCCCGCCCTGTCGACCGGCGCGGATTCGGCAGGGCGGGCCTCCTCCTCGCCGCCGCCCTCTTGTCCCTCCCAGCAGGCCCGCATCCGCCGATCGCGGCGCTCGTCGTAGCGGAGATCGCGATCCTGCTGGTCCTCTCGGCCGAACTGGACACCTACTGGCTCACGCCCCTGCGCCGCCTCCTCGTACAGCTGCGCAGACCACTCGCCGTGCCGCCGTCGCGCGAGGTCCCGCTGGAGACCTCGCTCCGCCTCCTCTACCGCAGCCCCGCCTACTGCTCGGCGTCCGCCTACCTCTCCTCGGACGTACGGGAGACCTGGGACGAAGACGGCACCCGATTCATCGTCTACGGGGCAGGCGCCCGGACGGCGGTCTTCGCCATCCCACTCACCGGAGACGACCCCGGGGCCGTCCGGGTCGCCCTGGTGGAAGAGCCCGCCCCCGCTTGATCATCAAAGCCCGCCCCCGCCTGACACTCATCAGAACCCGCCCCCGCCTGACGCTCATCAGAACCCGCCCCCGCCTGACGCTCATCAGAGTTTAAGAATGGCCACCTAGAGTTCGTGGCCGTGCTCAAGGTTGCGGAGGAACCGGCCCGGGTGCGGCCCCGGCGGTCACGGTTCCTCGTCGTAGTTGCGGTGCTGTTCGCCGCCGGGACGGCGGTGCGGCTCGGCGGGCTGGAGTTCGGGCCCCTCCTGGTGCCTCTCGTGTCGTTCACCCCGTACTTCGCGGTGGCGGCGCTGCTCACGCTGGCGTGGGCGCTCCTCATGCGGAGCCGGGCGGCGACGGCGATCCTCCTGGCGGTCTGCGTCTGCCTGGCCTGGCTCGTGATCCCCCGCGCCATCCCCAGCTCGGCCCCGACTGAGGGAAGGCCGCTCCGGCTGCTCACCGCCAACCTCAACGGCGGCCGGGCCGACGCCCAGACCGTCGTCGACCTCGTACGGGAACTCGACATCGACGTGTTCAGCGTGCAGGAGCTGACCTGGTCGGCGCGGGAACGGCTCACGGCGGCCGGGCTAAAGGAACTGCTGCCGTACGCGGTCACCCAGCCGATGCCGCGCGGCCCGGAAGGCAGCGGCATCTACGCCCGCCACCCGCTGCGGGAACGCTCCGGCCTGTTCCGGCGGGTGGGGCACCACATGCCGGTGGCGCAGGTGGCGCTCCCGGGCGGTGCTCCGGTAGAGGTGGTGGTCGTTCACCCGGTGGCGCCGGTCCCGTGGACGGTGGACGAGTGGGAGGCGGGCTTGTCGAACCTGCCGCCTGCCCCCTCTGACGGGCCACCTCGTGTTCTGGCGGGCGACTTCAACGCGACCCTGGACCATGTGGTGTTCCGGCGGCTGCTCGCCACCGGCTACACGGACGCGGCGGCGGCCACCGGAAACGGCCTCAAGCCGACCTGGCCGATGCGCGCCCTCCCGCCATTGGTGGCCATCTCCCACGTACTCACGGACGCGCGCGGGGCGGCGGTCTCTACCCAGGTCCACGACATCCCCGGCTCCGACCACCGAGCCCTCTCCGCCGACCTGCGCGTCCGCTGACCCGGCGCTGGATTCGTGGGGAGGTCCTGGCGGCGGCCAACACTTCCACTCCCTCCGCTGGGGCGGACCGCCACTCGACCAGCACCGAGTGTTTCCCGCTTGTTCGGGCTTTGATCAACACTCGTCGACGCCAAGGGAGGACTAGGACGAGCAATCGAGATCGTGGAAGAGCGCGGGGTGGGCCTGGCACTCGTTTCTGCTGTGGGTTACCATCGAGAACATATACTCTCGATGGTATGTCTCAGTGGGAGATCGACCTAGAGCCGGAGGTGGAGTCTTGGCTGGACGGACTTTCCTTTCCGCTCTACCAGCGGGTCATGCGGAACGTAGACGACTACCTCGTCACTGGCGGAATCCCTGACGGGGACCACGTGAAGAAGCTGAAGGATGCCGAAGGGGTGCACGAGCTGCGTGTTGCTCTCGACCGCACGACCTGGCGGTTGACGTTCTGGAAGCCGTCGAACAAGGTGATCGTGGTCCTGACCGTCTTCCGCAAGACGCAGGACGGGACACAGACCCCCGACATCGACCGAGCCATCGCCGCCAAGAAGCGGTGCGAGGCAGAGCACGACCTGACCACTACGCACGTGTTCGAGAGGAGCGCATGATGAGTCATAGCCGTTGGGAAACCTACAAGGCGAAGCGTCTGCGCGAGATGGAAGCGGATGCGCAGCCCCACCCCGAATACGAGCAGGCGGGCCGTGACCTGGAGCTCGGAGACCAGTTGCGCGAGATTCGCAGGCGCCGAGGCCTGTCTCAGAAGGTCGTAGCGGAGCGCTCAGGGATGTCCCAACCGGCCCTGTCTCGCATCGAAGGCGGCGGCGGCATTCCGGATATAACGACACTGCTGCGCCTTGGTGCGGCAATGGGGGTTCGGTTCCGCCTCGAGCTCATCGTTGACGACGACACCATTGAAATCGAGCCTCTAACGGTGCATCACCGACAGCTCACAAACGCATAGTTGCAGCCGCAACTCCAAAGCCACTCCTTCGGGGCGCAAGCCATGCCCTCTCTGTCAGACTGCTGTGAGACATGGGACGAACGAGCCCTTCTGATATGAAGCAGGGCGAGACAGGACGACCACGACAGTGACGATGACCCTCGCCGACCAGACCGCGATGACGGGGCAGGACGGTCGGGTGACCTCCCAGCAGCCGGAGCGGCCCAAGCGGCGCACCTTCACCAAGGCCTACAAGGCGCGGATCCTGGCGGCCTTCGACTGACATGTCCATGAACCCGGTGAACGTTCGTGCTCACCGCACTAGGTGCTCGCCATCGAGGCGCGGACTCACGATGAGGTTGCATGGGGTTACCACGTTGCCTGCGTCGCGTGCCGGTGATGTTGGGTGAGTTCGAGCCGCGTGCGAGCGGTGGCGGCGTACGAGCCGCGCCCGGTCTCCTCGTAGCCGTCGCCGGTCCAGCGCAGCACGAAGTAGACACCGGCCTCCGAGGCGAACTGGTACTCATCGCAGCAGGAGGTTTCGTGGACACGTACGTGCCCGACGTGCGGGGTGTGTGGTTCCCAGGTGTGCATCAGCTTCGCTCTCCGGTAGGGGGTGGCGTCCTCGACAAACACACGGGTGGCCTTGTCCGTGTCGACGCGAAACACGATCTGACCGGGCAGGTAGGAGGGGTTACGGGCGTGGCGGTCGAGTCGTACAACCCGGATGACACCGGTGGCGCCGGGCGACAGATCACGCAGAGCGGCGAAAAGGAGTTCAACCGCCCGTCCGCTGCGGTCGGTCACGCCTCCGGCGCCCCGGTAGCCCATACGATCGCGAACTCCCCAGGAGTAGAAGCCGTCCGTATCCAGATTCACGGGTCCATCACAACGGTGAGTAACCCTGTGCGTACAGATGTGGTTGAGGGACACTGAGAGCGACGAGCGCGTCACCTTCCCCCGGACGAGGTGCGACGACGTGACAGGGCAAGACAGGCTGTCCTCTTGGGCCGAGCGCATACGGCACGAGCGGCGGAGCCGAGGATGGTCGCAGAAGAGACTGGTGGCGGAGCTCTTCCGAGCGGCGGGTCACGACATCACGCTGCCCGAGGTGGCCTCCGTGCTGCGTAGGATCAAAGATCACGAGGCGGGGCGGCGGCCGAAGGATCCCTACCCGCTGCTCTACTGCCGGGCGTTCGAGCTGACCGAGGACAAGCTGTTCGAAGCTCCGCCGAGTGTGCCGGCGCCCAACGACGATGTCACCGTCACGGTCACATCTCCTGTCCTGCCTTGGGTATGTTCCAGGTGATGGCGGAGCTGTCGAAGATCGCCGCCACCATGTCGTGGGACTGCGGCATACAGACCGCAGCCCAGAAGTACTACGTCCTGTCCTTGCAGGCGTCGAAGCCCTCCGGGGACCAGCCGTTCGGTGCGAGCGTTCTTGCATCTATGGCGTACGCCAGCTTGGCAGACCCGAGTCGTTCCGTCGTGCCTTCGGGCAAGCGGAGGACACATTCGGGGGCGTCAAAGCGGCTGACCCCGATCCGGCTTGGATCACTTACTTCGACAGCGCCGAGCTCGCCGGTGTGACGGGTGGTCGGTATCTGGAGCTTTCCCGCGTGGATCGCCGGTTCGCCGACGATGCCTGTGCCTACATCGGGCGTGCTGTCGGGCTCCGTGAGCGTACGAGTTCGCGGGGGCTGGTGCTCGACCAGGTGGGTCTGGCGCAGGCTCATCTGCTCAACGGCGACCTGGATGAGGCCGTGACGGTCGGTTCGGCTGCGATCGACAGCGCCGGCCGGGTGCACTCCGATCGGGTTCGTGTGCAGCTACGCGAGTTCTACCTGGAGATCGCGACACGCAAGGATCCGGTTGTTGCGCCGTTGCGACAGCGCATCCGCGAAACGCTGGCACGCTAGGCATTGCCAACGTCCGCGAGCAGAAGGGCGAGAAGATGCGCGTCGGCGTGACCGGCCACATGGACCTGACCCAGGCGACGGCCCAACTCGTCGCCGAAGCGCTGCACGCGCACCTGGAGGTTTCCGGAGACGACCTGGTGGGGGTGTCGTGCATCGCTCGCGGGGCCGACAGCCTGTTCGCCGAAGCCGTCCTCCAGGCCGGCGGCGCTCTGGAGGTGGTGCTGCCGTCGAGGGATTACCGCGAGGCCAAGGTGAAGCCGGACCATGCCGAACAGTTCGACCGGCTGCTGAAAGCCGCGCAGCGTGTACGGGTCATGGACTTCGATCACGCCAGCCGGGATGCGTATGAGGCTGCCAACGAGGCCGTGATGGGGTCGGTCGACGAGATGGTGGCGGTGTGGGACGGGCAGCCCGGTACAGGTAAGGGCGGTACGGCCGAGGTTGTGGCGGAGGCGCGTGCGCGCGGGTTGAAGGTGAGGGTGATCTGGCCGGAAGGCGCGGCCCGAGGATGAGACGCCTGACTCGTACCTTAAGTGGCGCTCGATCATCAAGTCGGCGATGTGACGGTCTGCCGCCGGCTTCCGGATGGACGGGCACGGGACCACGACAGTGCGGGCACCCTTCGAGCACTGGCCGCCGTGGGTAGTGGGCGAACGTCTCCCGAAGCCGTCCCACCACCGCAGCCAGTCCGTGGTTCATCTGACCAAGTGTGGCGGCCAGAAGCCGTCACCTTGAGCTCTTCGGCAACCCCACCACCGGCTCTACGATTCGAGGGACGGTTCGCCGTGCGGCGATCGGGGTGTGAACGGGCATCGCGCGCTTGGATTCCGCTGCGGTCAGCCGCTCAACTCGATGCGACGGGAGCGGGCCAGAGCCAGCCCGCCGAGGGCCGCACCGACCAGCCCGAGCACCAGGGCCAAGGCAGCCCCGAATACTCCGTTGCCGGTGCCGAGACCACCGTCGGCGACGGCCAGTTTCACCGCGCCGTTGAGCCCGCCGGTCAGCCCCGCCACCAGGGCCACGATGGATCCCACCTTCCCGCTGTTGCCGATACGACGGACGGAGCGCAGCGCCAGCCAGCCGATGACCACGCCGCCCAGCGCCACCAATGCGGCCACACTGGCCCAGATTCGCTCAGGGGTGCCGAGGAAAGTGTCGACGCCCTGGCCCGCGCATTCCGCCGGCGTCGTACAGACGGGCGAGGCCGCCTGCGTGGCAAGCACCAATAGGACGGACATGAAGTTCCCCTCCGCTTTCTGCAGCTCGACGCTAGAACTATGTCCGCTGAACCTGTCGCCGGTCATCGTGCTGACGGAGACATCTCTCCCTGCCGCAGACGCCGCACGAGCCGCGGAAATCTACTGCATCCGCGGTAGGCCCGTACGTCTGGACTGTATGTAGCGGGTCATAGCGGCACGGCGAGCGGCAACCGCATTGAACGATTCGCAGCTGTATAGATGCAGAGAAAGTCATTTAGTGACGACGTCGCCTGTCGTTGCCCAAGCGGCGGAAGTGGCTCTTAGAAAGCTGATTGCCATACGCGATGCCGTCAGAGCCGGCGTCAGGCTGAACACCAAAGAATTTCACGACGTATATCACGACTTCGCGGAATCGCTCTGGAATCTACGCGTGACTGTTCGAGCCGATCTCGGGCTGAGTCGTTTCCGGCCGGAAGACCTCGGCCAAGTTTCCCCGCCTCGCTCCACTTCGCATGGACGCTCACCGCCGCTCACGGCGCGTGAAAGATCAGGCGCGGGAATGCCGGCCTTGTAAAGATCGTTTCCGCCTGAGGTGGGTGACTGCGACCAGGGAGGCGTACGTGGGGCTCACGCCACAGAGTCATTCATGGCAGTGGGGCAAGGCACGCACAGAGCTGCAGGTCATCGCGGTTACAGCGGCGGCCCCGCTCCTCATTCTCGGCGTCGGGACCGCGTTCCTGCTGGGCTTCTCCTGGCGCGGGTTCTTATGGGATCTGGGGTTGGGCGCCCTGACCTCGGGGGTGCCGCCCTTGCTGGTCTTCCTGCCGGGGCGGCTGTCATCGAGCCTGACGGACCCTGCTCTGGCACGCCCCGCGACATCGGTTCTGCTCCTGCGGGCGGGCGTGCTCATCGAGTTCGCCCGTTTCGGCGTTGTGACGCTCCAAGATGTGCAGCTTCGTGATGCGGTCTGGCTGGGGCTCGGCATTCAGTTCCTCAACGTGCTGGCCAGCCTCACGTTTTACGCGGTCAAAGTGAGCCTTCGCCCGTCTCCGCTCGACCCGGAGCAGGCTGCGGCAGGCCGCGCGGATCCGCGCTCCTACGGGCAGCGCGTATTCCGCTTCGGCCGCAACACGCTGGTGGAGGTGGGACTCTCACGACTGCTGGCGTTGAGCCCGTGGTTGGCCTTTGTCACCGTTCCCGTGGGCGCATGTCAGGCACGCCGCACATAATTTCGCACACGCGATGCCGCGTTTCCACGGCGGGCACCCCGTGCGCCCCTGCTGAATTTCGGCCCGGATAAGCACCTGCCTGCCCGAGTTCCCGCCCCTCACCCACGAATGTTCAGGCGGCTCGCGTGGGGCGACAGCCGCCGGGCGCAGCCCGGCCCCAGGAAAAACGTCCGAGCGACAGCGAGGGCCTTTGTGGACGGGTGGGCTGACGGGGTCAAGGGATGCCCTGGGCAAGGGGTGGGTTGACGGGGACAAGCTGCTCGGGATGCCCCAGGTAGCCGGTTGTCACTTCAGCGCGGCACCCAAGCCGTTGCCAATGGTGTGTGGCACACAGTATCGTGCGAGGCGTGATAGAGGATGACGTACTGGCTACGCACCGTCAGGAGATTCGGCGCGGCACGATCGTGCTGGCCTGTCTGCTGATCCTGCGCCGCCCCGGTTACGGATACGCGCTGCTGGAGACGCTGGAGAGCTGCGGGTTCACGGTGGACGCCAACACGCTGTACCCGCTGCTGCGCCGCCTGGAGAAACAGGGCCTGCTGACCGCCGAGTGGAACACCGACGAGTCACGCCCGCGCAAGTACTACGTCACCAGCCCCGACGGCGCCGCGCTGGCCGACATCCTGTCCCGCGACTGGGACGAGCTGAACACCGCCTTCTCCAAGCTCAGGGACGACGAATGACGACGCTCACCGACCGTTACGTGGCCGAGGTCCTGCGCGGCATCCCCGAAAGCCAGCGGGACGACATCGAGCGGGAGCTGCGGTCCTCGATCGCGGACGCCGTCGAGGTGCGGCTCCGTACGGACGAGGACGAGGAGAAGGCGGAGGTGGAGGCGCTCACCGCGCTGGGCGACCCGGCGCGCCTGTCCGCCGAGTACGCGGGCCGCCCGCTGTACCTGATCGGCCCGGGCCTCTACCTGAGCTACACCCGCCTGCTGAAGACGCTGCTGACCACCGCCGTCCCGCTGGTGCTGGTAGGCGCGAGCGCGGCGGGCTTCGCCGGGGGCGGGACGGTCGGTCAGGTGCTGTGGGACGCGGCCGGGACGGCACTGACGGTGGCGATGCACGTCGCGTTCTGGGTGACGGCGGTGTTCGCGGCCGTCCAGCGGGTCCCGAAAGCACGTGACCGGCGGCTGAAGCGCTGGGTCCCGGCCATGCTGCCGGAGCTGCCCGCGCAGCGGATCGACCGCCTGTCGCTGGTCGGCGGGACGTCGATCGCGACGGTGCTGATCTGCCTGCTGGTGCTGGTCCAGCTGTACGGGCCGGTCCCGGTGATCTCGCCGGGGCTGTGGGAGTCCGGCTGGCTGTATCTGGCGGTGGTGTTCGCGGCCGTACGGATCGGCTTCGACCTGGTCGGCTACTACCTCGGCTGGGGTGTGCCGCAGGCGGTGGCGAACGCGGTGATGGGGCTGGCGTTCGCCGTGCTCGGCGGCTGGGTGACGGCGGGCGGGCTGCTGCTGAACGACGCGTTCCTCACGGCGATGGGCTGGCCGGAGGGCGTGGTGGTGTGGGTGGTCGTCATCGCCGTGGTGCTCATGGCCCTGAACGACAGCGTGAACGGTTTCGTCAGGGCGCTACGGAGGAGGACGGCATGAAAGCGATCACCCAGCGAATCTACGGCCCTCCCCGGGAGGTGCTGACGGTCGGCGAGGCCGACCGGCCGGTCCCCGGTGACGGTGAGGTCCTCGTCCGCGTACGGGGATCATCGGTGAGCTTCGGCGACTGGGCCACCACCCGCGGCATGCCCTACCTGGGAAGACTGGCTTTCGGCCTGCGCCGCCCCCGCCACTCGGTGCCCGGTCACGACCTGGCCGGCGTGGTGGAGGCCGCCGGGCCGGGGGTGACCCGGTTCGGCCCGGGTGACGAGGTGTACGCGGAGGTCTGGGCCGGGGCTTATGCCGAGTACGCGCTCGTACGGGAGGATCGGCTGGCCGCCAAGCCGGGCAACCTCACGTTCGAGGAGGCGGGCACGGTGCCCGTGGCGGGCAACACGGCGCTGGGCGGGCTGCGGGGCGTGACCGCCGGGCAGCGAGTCCTGATCAACGGCGCGTCCGGCGGGGTGGGCACGTTCGCCGTGCAGATAGCGAAGGCACTGGGCGCCGAAGTCACCGGCGTGTGCAGCACCAAGAACGTCGAACAGACCCGCACACTCGGCGCGGACCAGGTGATCGACTACACGCGCCAGGACTTCACCCAGCACGGAGACCGCTACGACCTGATCTTCGACCTGGTGGGCAACCGCTCGTTGAAGGAGCTGGTGAGCGTCCTCACCCCGAAGGGCGTGCTCGTCATGTCGTCCGGCGGCGGCAGCCGGTGGTTCGGGCCGCTGGGCCGCAGCATGGGGTTCATGGTGCGGTCGCCCCTCATCAAACCCAAGATCTCTTGGTACATGGCGTCGCCGCAGGCCGGCAACCTGGTGACGCTGGCGGAGCTCATCGAGTCCGGGGCGGTCCGCCCGGCCGTGGAGTGCGTCTACCCGCTAAGCGAGGTGCCCGAGGCGGTGCGCCACTTCGAGGAGCGGCACGCCCGGGCGAAGATCGCCATCGCCGTTTGACATCCTCCCCGCGCTGAAGCCCGGGGATTCCACGCGTGGACGAGATGGTGGCGGTGTCGGACGGTCAGTCCGGTACGGGTAAGGGTGGTACGGCTGAGGTTGTGGCTGAGCCCTTCAGTGTGACCACACCCACGTTTTCCCTGGATCAGCCAGGCGGCTTACGTGGGGCGACAGCCGCCGGGCCCCAGGAAGAACGTCCGAGCGACAGCGAGGGCCTTTGTGGACGGGCGGGCTGACGGGGTCAAGGGATGCCCCGGGCAAGGTGTGGGTTGAGGGGCCAGGCGGCCGGGCCCCACGGTTGGAGGGGCCCGGCCGTTACGTTATGCGAGGGTGTCGGCGAGTGGGATGGTCGGGTCGGCCAGCTTGGCCCGGTCGGCGGGGGCGCCGGAGTTGATCAGGGCCTTGATGTCGTCGGTGACGTCCCAGATGTTGACGTTCATGCCGGCCACGACCTTGCCGTCGGACAGCCAGAAGGCGATGTACTCGCGGCCGGCGAGGTCGCCCCGGATCACCACGTCGTCGGCCTGGCCGGGGCGGACGTAACCGGTGTACTCCATGCCGAGGTCGTACTGGTCGGTGTAGAAGTAGGGCAGCCGGTCGTAGGTGGCGTCCTGGCCGAGCATGGCGCGGGCGGCGACGGCGGGCTGGTTGAGGGCGTTCGCCCAGTGTTCGACCCGGATGTGGGTGTCGAGCAGCGGGTGGTGGGCGCGGGCCACGTCGCCGGCGGCGAAGATGTCGGGGTCGGAGGTGCGGAGCGAGGCGTCCACGAGCACGCCGTCGTCGACCTGGAGCCCGGCCGCGGCGGCGAGCCGGGTGTCGGGTTCGACGCCGATGCCGGCGATGACGGCGTCGGCCTCGACGCGGGTGCCGTCGGCGAGGCGGACGCCTCCGGAGATCTCCTCGACCTTGACGCCGAGCCGCAGGTCGACGCCGTTGGCGCGGTGGAGGTCGGCGAAGGCCGCGCCGATCCGTTCGCCGAGGACGCGCAGCAGCGGCTGGCTTCCGGCCTCCAGCACGGTGACGTCGACGCCGGCGGCGCGGGCGGCGGCGGCCACTTCGAGGCCGATCCAGCCCGCGCCGACGATGGCGATCCGGGAGGCGCTGGCCAGCACGTCGCGGAGGCGTTCGCTGTCGTCGACGGTGCGCAGGTAGAGGGCGTCGCCGGGCAGGCGGCGCGGGGTGGCGCCGGTGGCGAGCAGCAGCTTGGCGTAGCCGAGTTTGTCGCCGGTGGACAGGGTGACTTCGTGGGCGGCGCGGTCGATGGCGGTGACCGAGGTGCCGGTGAGGACCTCGACGCGCTGGTCGGCGTACCAGGCGGCGTCGTGGACGAAGATCTTCTCGCGTTCGGACTTGCCTTGCAGGTAGGACTTCGAGAGCGGCGGGCGCTCGTACGGCAGGTGCGGCTCCGCGCCCACCACGACGAGGCGGCCTTCGTAGCCCTGCTCGCGCAGCGCCTGCGCGGCCTTGGCGGCGGCCAGGCCGCCGCCGACGATCACGTACGTCATCAGGAACCTCCGAGGAAACCCCCGCTTTCAGGCAGGGGAGGTCGGTGAAGCGGGAACTCGTCGGGCGGGGCGGTCATCGGGTGCCTCTCAGTTCGACGCAGCAGGCGTCGGGCCGCGGGGCCAGGACGGCCTCGGCGGCGGGCGCGTCCAGCCCGTGGAGGAACCCGGCGAGCAGCGCGTGGTTGATCGCGCACACCAGGCCGGGGTCCTGGGCCGCCAGCGGGTGGAACGGGCAGTTGCGCAGCCGCAGCAGGTCGGGGGCGACCCGGACGGGTTCGAAACCGTACCGTTCGAGCACCCGCGCCGCGCAGGTCAGCGCGCGCTCGGCGCCGAGCCGGCCGGGGCGGGCCCGGTCGCGCTCGGCGGCGCCCAGCGCGCGGCCGTGCTCTTCGGCGGTGCGGAGCGCGGCCTCCCGGGCGGTCTCGTCCGCATGCTGGTCGCGGACGGCCTCCAGGAGGATGGCGGCGAGCAGTTCGTGCTCGCGCGGTGGGATGCTGACCCGTACGTCGAGGCCGGTGGGCTGGTAGACCTTGGGCGCCCGGCCGACGGGGCGCGGCTCCCCCGGGCGGCCGTAGCCGGCCGACAGCAGGCCGACGGCGACGAGTTTGTCGAGGTGGAAGGCGGCGAGCTTGCGTGAGATGCCGACGCTTTCGGCGGCCTCGTCGCGGGTGACGGGACGGCCGGAGCGCCGGATGAAGTCGTACATGCGACGCCGCAGGTCGTCGCCGAGTACGGCGACGGCCGCGCGAGCTTGCTCGGCCCCCGTCACGCCATCAGATTAACACCCAAAGGCGCTAGTGAAAAAGACCATATTGACCCAATATATCGATATAGCTAATGCTTATTGGTGAAAAAGGGAGGTGGCCACGCGATGGACCTGGCCGAGGCCGAGCAAGCGGCCGAGCGATTCCTGACGGCGCTCGGTATCGACACCGAGGACGAAAGCCTGCGCGAGACCCCGCGCCGGATGGCGCACGCCTACGCGGAGATGCTCAGCCCGCGGCCGTTCGAGCTGACCACCTTCCCCAACGACGAGGGCTACGACGAGCTGGTCCTGGTACGGGCCATCCCGCTGCGCTCGATCTGCGAGCACCACCTGCTGCCCTTCACCGGGCACGCGCACGTCGGCTACCTGCCCGGCAAGCGCATCGTCGGGCTGTCGAAGCTGGCCAGGATCGTGGAGCACTTCGCCTGCCGCCCCCAGGTGCAGGAGCGGCTGACCAGGCAGGTCGCCGGGTGGCTGCACGACCAGCTCGACCCCGAGGGGGTGGGCGTGGTGATCGAGGCCGACCACACGTGCATGACGCTCCGCGGCGTGCAGGCGCCCGGATCACGCACCTTCACCTCCACACTGCTCGGTACGCTTCGGGACGACGCCCAAGCCAGGGCGGAGTTCTTCGCTCTCACGGGACGGCCGAAATGATCGAGATCTGGATCAACCCCGACTGCTCCAAGTGCCGCGCCGCCCTGTCGGTCCTCGACGCCGAGCAGGCGGGCTACACCGTACGCCGCTACCTGGACGACCCGCCGACCGAGCAGGAGATCCGCGACGTGCTGGCCCGGCTGGGCCTGGAGCCGTGGGACATCACCCGCCACGGCGAGCAGGCCGCCGCCGAGCTGGGCCTCGACGCCTGGCCGCGCACCCCGGAGAGCCGCGACCGGTGGATCGGCGCGCTGGCGGCCCACCCCGTCCTCATCCAGCGCCCCATCATCACCGCCGCCGACGGGCACGCCGTGGTCGGCCGCACCGAGGAGGCGGTCCGGTCAGTCCTCTGACGGGCCGGTGACGCGGCGCTCGCCCTTGGTCGTGATCACGTACACCTGCCAGTTGTAGTACACGTAGTAGTTGACCGGATCCCGCTTGATCTGGCGGGCGTGCGCCTGGATGGCGTTCACGTACCGCTGGGAGGGGTTGTAGGCGTGCAGCGCGCGCTGATAGTCGCGCGGGGCGCCGGTGGCGCGCAGGTAGTTGGCGGCGGCCATGACCGAGTCGCGATGGTCCTGGACGTCGCCGCCCATCCCGTACGCCTTCCAGGTGGCGGGCATGAACTGCATCGGCCCCTGCGCGCCGACGTGGCTGGCCGAGCGGACCCGGCCGAACTTCGTCTCGGCGAACATGACCGCCGCCAGCACCTCCCACTCCACCCCGAAGCGGCGTTCGGCCTGCTTGAAGTAGCGCAGCAGTTCGGCGGCGGGGCGGGCGTCGCGCGTCCTGATGACCGACGCGCTCTTGACCGGGTGGGCGAGGGCCAGCAGCTCGCGGATGGCGTGGGTGTTGCCGCGGGCCTCGGAGGCCAGGCGGCGGGGCAGGCGGGCGAACGCCTTCTCGGCGATGTCCGGGTTGCGCGCGGCGAACCGGTAGATGCGCTGGTGGTAGAGGGCGAGGAGCTCCACGTCCGCGGGCGGCGCCTGCTTCTTGTCCCAGCCGCCGATGGCCTCGGCGAGCGCGGCGGTGGTCTCCTCCAGGGCCGCGGCCAGCTTCGCCGGGTCCTTGGGGATGCGCTCGCCGGGGCTGGGCAGGTCGGGTTCGGGCGTGGGCGTGGGCGTGGGGCTGGGCTCCGGGGTCGCTCGCGTGGTGGCGGGCGCGGCGGCGGGTGCGCTCTCCGACGGCGGGGTGGCGCAGCCCGCCGCGGCGGCGAGCAACGCGGCGGCCGTCACGACGCGGAAGCTTCGCATGGGCGGCCAATCTACCGGGTGTGTGAAGGCCCGTTCCGGTGGTAGCCGGAGGGTGACCGGCACCGAGCTCAGGGGGGACATCATGACCGATCTGCTCACCCGGGACGAGATCGACACCGCGCTGGCGGCGCTCGAAGGCTGGCACAGCGAGCGGGACGCCCTGGTCAAGGACGTGCCGATCACGCCGGACAGCTTCCGCTGGCTGACCGAGGCCGTGCAGAACGAGGCCGACGAGATGAACCACCACCCGGACATCGACCGGACCGACCGGGGCATCCGCTTCCGCCTCTCCACGCACAGCGCGGGCGGCGTCACGCCCAAGGACGTGGAGCTGGCGGCCCGCATCGACCAGGTTCTCAGCGGCGCGGCCCGCGACAAGGGCTGACAGCGCCCCGGCCCCAGTCCGATTTCGGTACCTTACGTAGTTCTGTAAGACCGAGATCACGACAGAAGGGACCGGGCACGTGGTCGACGACCCCGGTTTGAAGGCGCTCGCGGAGGCCGCGCGCCTCTCCCCGGACAACCTGCCGCTGCGCCGGCACCTGGCCGAGCAACTGCTAGGCAAGGGGTATCTCGCCGACGCCGAGGCCGAGTTCCGGGCCGCGCTCGTGCTCGCGCCGAAGGACCCGGACATCATGGCGGGGCTGGCCGAGGCGTTCGTCCGGCAGAGTTCCTACGGGGAGGCGCTGTCGGCGCTGGAGCCGCTGCTGTCGGAGGGCGGGTACCCGCCGCGGATCGGGGTGCTGGCGGCCCGCGCTCTGCTGGGTGAGGGCGACCTGCACAAGGCGGCCTTCCGCTACCACGAGGCGGTCTCGCGTGACCCGTCCGTCGCGGACCCGGAGCTGGCGGCCCGGCTGGCGGCGCCGCCCGTGGAGAGGGTCCCGGAGACCCCCGCCGCCGCGCCCGCCGAGGAGCCGGAGGAGGCCGCCTACCTGGCGCCCTCCGCCGTCACCCACGAGCAGTCCACGGCGGAGGTCGAGCGGTCGAAGTTCTCCTTCGCCGACGTCGCCGGGATGGAGGACGTCAAGGAAGCGCTCCGGGTCAAGCTGCTGCTGCCGATCCAGCAGCCCGAGCTGTTCGCCGCGTTCGGCAAGCGGGCCGGCGGCGGCGTGCTGCTGTACGGGCCGCCGGGCGCGGGCAAGACGCACCTGGCCAGGGCCGCCGCGGGCGAGCTGGGGGCGGCGTTCGTGACCGTCGGCCTGGCCGACATCCTCGACATGTACGTCGGCTCCAGCGAGCGGAACCTGCGCGCCACCTTCGACCTGGCCCGCCGCCACCGGCCGTGCGTGCTCTTCTTCGACGAGGTGGACGCGCTGGCCGGGCGCCGCTCCGACATGCGCCAGACGGCCAACCGGCAGCTCGTCAACCAGTTCCTGGCGGAGCTGGACGGCGTGGACCAGAGCGCGAACGAGGGCGTGCTGGTGCTGGCCGCCACCAACGCCCCCTGGTACATCGACGTGGCGTTCCGCCGGCCGGGCCGGTTCGACCAGCTCGTCTTCGTACCGCCGCCGGACGCGGAGGCGCGGGCGGCGATCCTGCGCATCCTCTGCCGCGACAAGCCGCTCGCGGAGGTGGACTTCGCCGCGGTGGCCAAGGTCACCGAGCAGTTCGTCGGCGCCGACCTCAAGGGCGTGGTGGACCGGGCGGTGGAGGCCAAGCTGCAGGAGTCGATCCGGGCGGGCCGGCCGATCCCGCTGTCGACCCGCGACCTGCTCACCGCGGCCAAGGCGGCCAGGCCCACGTCGGTGCGGGAGTGGATGGCCACCGCCCGCAACTACGTCATGCACGCCAACGAGTCGGGCGCCTGGGACGAGCTGATGCCCTACATCCAGCGCAAATGGTGAAGGTCGGCGACTCCCTGGAGCGGGGGCGGCTGTTACTGCAGATGGGCCGCCCGGAGGAGGCCGAGCGGCAGCTGCGCGGCGTCCTCGCCGAGGAGCCGCAGCACGCCGGCGCGCACGCGCTGCTCGGCCTGGCGCTGGTCCAGCAGGGCCGTACGGACGAGGCGCGGGAGGAGTCCAACGAGTCGGTACGGCTCGCGCCCGACCAGTACGTGACCCACTACCTGGCCGGGCAGGTGCTCTACCAGGCGCGGCTGGTGGACGAGGCGGCCCGCGCGATCGCCGCCTGCCTGCAGCTGGAGCCCGAGTACGCCCCCGCCTGGGAGCTGCTCGCCCGGGTGAACATGGCCCGGCGCGACTGGGCCCAGATGGCCGAGGCCGCCGAGCGCGGCCTGGCGGCGGAGCCGCAGAACGCGGACCTGGCGAGCCTGCTGGCGCTCGCCCTGACCCAGCTCGGCCAGGACGAGCGGGCCAGGGCCGCCGCCGCCCAGGCCGTGGGCAACGACCCGGAGAGCGCGCTGGCGCACTGGGCCTACGGCCGCGCCGCGCTGGGCACCGGCGACCCGAAGACGGCCGCGGAGTCGTTCCGCGAGGTGCTCCGGCTGGACCCGGGCTTCGACAGCGCCAGGGACCACCTGGTGCACGCGCTCAAGCAGCGCAACCCGGTCTACCGGCTGCTGTCGCGGCTGAGCTTCCGGGTGAGCTGGCGGCTGCTGTTCCTGCTGCCCGCGCTGCCGCCGGTCATCGCGGTCTTCATCCTCAGCGCGCTGCTGCACTGGGCGGCGTGGATCGCCGAGGCGGCGACCACGCTCCGGCTGGCCAGGGCCAAGTCGACCCGCCTGCTGTTCGAGGGGTCGGCCGCCCGGGTGGCCCTGCTCTGCTGCGGCGTGCTGGCGGCGGGGGCGGCCCTGCTCGGGGTGGGCATCGGGCTCGGCCAGGACGGGGTGTCGGTGGCCGGCGTCGCGGTGATGGCGCTGATCACCCCGATCCAGGAGGCCGCCCACACCGGCTCCCCGGTCGGGCGGCGCATCCTGTCGGGGTGGGCGATCCTGCTCGCCGCCGTCGTGGCCGCCGGGCTGGTCACCCTCTCCTTCCCCGTCGGGATCCTGACGGCCTACACCGCGCTGGCCACGATCTGGATCGCGTCGGGCGTACGGAAGATCTTCCGGCCGCGCGAGGCCGCCGCCTGACGGTCAGCGCGACAGCCGGCTCGGCCACCACATGCGGCGGCCGAGGTCCAGCGAGAGCGCGGGCACCAGCAGCGAGCGGACCACCAGGGCGTCCAGCAGGACGCCGAACGCCACCAGGAAGGCGAGCTGGAGCAGGAACAGCAGCGGCAGCACGGCGAGCGCGGCGAACGTGGCCGCCAGCACCACCCCGGCCGAGGTGATGACGCCGCCGGTGAGCGTGAGGGCGCGGAGCGTGCCCTCACGCGGGCCGTGCCCGATCGTCTCCTCGCGGGCCCGGGTCATCAGGAAGATGTTGTAGTCGATGCCCAGCGCCACCAGGAAGACGAACGCGAACAGCGGCACGCCCGGGTCCGCGCCCGGCAGGCCGAGCAGGTGGTCGAAGACCAGCGCGCCGACGCCGAGCGCGGAGGCGAACGAGAGCACCGTGGTCGCGACCAGCAGCAGCGGCGCCACCAGCGAGCGGAGCAGCACGATCAGCACCAGCAGCACGACCAGCAGCACGAGCGGGATCACCACCCGCAGGTCGCGCGCCGAGGTGTCGAGCGTGTCCAGGTTGACCGCGGCCGTCCCGCCGACCAGCGCGTCCGCTCCGGGCACCGCGTGCACGGCGGCGCGCAGGTCGCGGGTGATCTCCACGGCGGCGGTGGACTCGGCGGGCTCGGCGAGCGTGGCGTGCAGCAGCACCCGGCCGTCCACGACCTTGTCGGCCTGGGTGACCTCGGTGACGCCGGGCACCCCTTCGGCGGCGGCCTTGACCTGCTCGGCCCGGCCCGCCGAGGCCAGGATGGTGGCGGGGGTGGCCGAGCTGCCCGCGCCGAAGCCGCGCTCCAGCGTCCGCTGCCCGGCGACGGACTCCACCTCGGTGCGGAACACGTCGAGCTGGGAGGTGCCCTCCGCCTTGAACTGCGGCACGAACGCCGCCGCCGCGGCCAGCACCACCACGGTGATCATCCAGTACGCGCGAGGCCGGCGGTCCACCGAGCCGGCGATGCGGCCCCAGAGCCGGTGGCGGCCCACGACGGCGGCGGTCGAGTCGGCGTCCCCCTCCTGGGCTCCGAAGCGCGGCCGCACCGGCCAGAACGCGGCCCGGCCGAGCAGCAGGAGCACCGCGGGCAGGAACGTGAGCGCCGAGACGAGGGCGGCGCCGATGCCGAGCGCGGCCACCGGACCGAGGCCGCGGTTGGAGGCCAGGTCGCTGGCCAGCAGGCAGAGCACGCCGAGGATGACGGTGCCGCCGGAGGCGACGATGGGCTCGACGGTGCCGCGCACCGCGACCCGGATGGCCTCGACCGGCCGTTCTCGCTCGTACAGGGCCTCCCGGTAGCGGGCGACCAGCAGCAGGGCGTAGTCCGTGCAGGCGCCGACGACCAGGATGAACAGGATGCCCTGGCTCTGCCCGTTCAGCTCGATCCAGCCGGCGTCGGCCATCAGGTAGACGACGAAGGCGGCCAGCACGAGGGCGAGCATGGCGGCGACGATGACCACGAACGGCAGCAGCGGCGACCGGTAGACCGCGATGAGGATGATCAGCACGGCGCCGAGCGCCACGAACAGGAGGGTGCCGTCGATGCCGCCGAAGGCCGCGCCCAGGTCGGCGCCGAGCGCGGCGGGGCCGGCGACCTGCACGGTCGTGCCCTGGGCGGCGCTGTCCTGGAGCAGGGCGCGCAGGTTCTCGACGGCGACGTCCGCCTCGGCCTGGTCGCTGATCGGCACGATGAGCTGGGCCACGCTCCGATCCTCGGAGCCGGGGATCGGGCCCGCGACCTCGCCCTGCACCCAGGGCTCTCCGCCGATCTTCCGCGCGTCCTGGGCGATCTCGGCGAGCCGCTGCCCGTCGAGCGGCTGGTCGGCGGAGTAGACGACGAAGGCGGGGACCGCGCCGCTGTCCTCGAACGCCCGCCGCGCCTCCTGGACCTGGGTGGACTCGGCGCCGATCGGCAGGAAGGCGGACTGGTCGTTGGTCTGCACCTCGGTGAGCTTGCCCATGAACATGCCGAGCGGCCCGGCGCCGAGGAGCCAGACCAGCGCGAGCAGCACGGCCGCGCCGTACCAGGCCCGATGCCGCCGTGGCGGCGCTTGCTGCTCCGCCTCTTGCCGTGCGCGGACGCGGTCAACGGTCATCGAGCTGACTCCCCCGGTTATCGAGCTTCTCGAAAATCGAGCTTAATGGGCACGACGAACGGGCCGCGCAGCGCCCCTGCCCCTAGAATGGCGGGCGACACCGGGACGGCCGCTAGGAGAGAGATGGACACCTCGCGCGCCGGATCCCGTGAGCGCCTCTACCGCGACATCCAGCACGACGGGCAGCGCCTCGCCGCCGGACTCATCCGGCTGCTCCACACCATGTCGCTCGGCCTCGACCTCAACCCCACCGACTTCCAGGCGTACGCGCTCCTGCGCATCCAGGGGCCCATGACGCCCGGCGAGATCGCGCAGTGGCTCAAGCTCGCCACCGGCTCGGTGACCGTACTGATCGACCGGCTGGAAGCACGCGGGCTCGTCACCCGCGACCGCCACCCCGAGGACCGGCGCAAGGTCATCGTCCGCCCCGCCACCACCCCCGAGCCCGGCCCCGCCACCGGCGACCAGCTCGGCATCGCCCAGGCCATGCTGGCCCTGCACGAACGCTACTCCGAGGCCGAGCTGAAAGTCATCGCCGACTGGCTGCACCGCACCACCGAAACCCTGCACGACCTCGCCTCCCGCCGCTAGACGACCAGGCAGGCGCTGACACGGGCTGGGCGCCGCACTTCTGAGTTCTCACCGCCATTCTTTACCTGCGCGACATCCGCTGGATCGAGGCCACCGTGTCGCTCGGGTCACGCGTCTACCAGCTCAGCGACGGCGAGTGGTACGAGTGCGGCACGGCCTATCTCGACTCGATCCGAGGCGGCTGCGCGAGCTGATCGTGGCGCGGCCGGAGCTCGACCTGCCGCCGTGGCGCTCGTACGAAACCGAGGCGCAGGACAACGAGCGGGTGCAGGACCAACCAGGCGCTCGTCTCCACGCAGGCGCTTTACGAGGAGGCGGAGGCGCGGAAGAGGTTCAGCTCAGCGGCGGCCGGCTCGCGGTGCCGCCGGACTTCCGGCCCGCGAAGGTCCTGCCGGCGATCCTGAGTCAGGGTCCTGGTGCCGGCGAAATGGGGGCGATCCCCGATGTGCCCCGCCGCGGAGCTGATTAGTTTCCTCGGCATGACGAAGGGTGGCGGGCAGTGAATCTCCGGTACGCGCACCAGGACCTGATCAGGAACAGGGGCGTCAACCTCGCGCTCTTCGTGCTCCTGGTTCTCAGCGCGTCGCTGATGGCCACCGGGGCGATGGTGATGGAGCGGCTGGTCGGCTCGGTCGACCAGCTCTTCGAGGAGGCGAAGCCGCCGCACTTCCTGCAGCTTCACAAGGGGGGTTACGACCCGGACGCGCTGGCGCGGTTCGCCGGGAGCCGTCCCGAGATCGACGCGTGGCTCGTACAGGAGATGATCGCCTTCGACGGCGCCGCCGTCGGCTGGGAGCGCCCCGCGACGGGCGAGTCGGGGGATCTCGCCGCGAGCCTGATCGACAACCTCTTCGTGACGCAGAACCAGGGGTTCGACTTCCTGCTCGACGAGAGCGGGGCGATTCCGCGGCCCGCTCCCGGAGAGGTCTACGTCCCGGTGGCCTACCAGCAGAGTTTCGGCCTCCAGGCGGGTGATCGGCTCAGGATCAGGACGGACACCGGGGTCCACGCCTTCCAGGTGCGGGGGTTCGTCCGCGACGCGCAGATGGCGTCGTCGCTCTCCTCCGCCACGCGGTTCCTGGTCTCCGAAGCGGCCTTCCGGGACCTGACGCGGGCCGGCGGCGGCGTCCCGGAGATCATCGTCCAGTACCGGCTGAAAGATCCTTCCCTGGCGTCGGAGTTCCAGCGCGCCTACGAGTCGGACGGGGCGCTGCCGAAGAACGGTCAGGCGGTCACCTTCCAGATGATCCGCATGGTCAACGCTCTCGGGGACGGCCTGGTGGCGGTGGCCCTGGTGTTCGTGAGCCTGCTCCTCGTCGCGATCGCCATGCTCAACCTGCGGTTCGTGATCCGGGGGACGCTGGAGGACGACGTCCGCGAGATCGGCGCGATGAAGGCCATCGGCCTGCGGAGCAGCGCCATCGCCCGCCTCTACCTGGCGAAGTACCGGGTCATGACCCTTCTCGCGTGCGTCGCCGGCGGGGGGCTGGCCGTCGTCGCGACGCGGCTGCTGACCCGGGACGTCCAGGTCGACTACGCGGAGGCGCCGCCCGGCCTGGCCACCGTCCTGGTGCCGGTGCTCGCGCTGGTGCTCGTCTACCTGTTCGTCATCGGCCTCTGCCGGGGCGTGCTCAGGAAGGTCCGGAAGATCCAGGTCGTGCGGGCCCTGGTCCACGGCGAAACCCGCGACGAGCGGCGGGTCCCGCGGACGAGCCTCGCGTCCTTCCGCGGCGGGAACATCAACCGGCGCCTGGCACTCCTGGACCTCCGGGCCGAGGGCGGGCAGTGGGTCCTGATCCCCGTCGTCTTCTTCCTCACCACCGTTCTCATGACGCTCCCGGCGAACGTGTTCAGCACCTTCGCCAGCCCGAACTTCGTCACGTACCTCGGGGCCCAGGAAAGCGACCTCCGCGCCGATCTGCAGTTCTCGGACGAGCTCGACACCGTACGAGAAGATCTGCTCGCGAGCATGCGGACCGACGCGCGCCTGACGGACGTGCGCGTCTTCGCCACCATGCTGTACGAGACACGCGGCGAGGAAGGATGGGAGACCCTCCGCGTCGAAGTGGGCGACCACGCGAGCGGCACGGTCGAATACCTCCAGGGCACCCGGCCGGAAGCCGGGCAGATCGCGCTCTCCTACCTGAACGCCGAGAAGCACCGGCTCGCGCCCGGCGACGAACTGACCGTCCGCGACGGCGACGGCCCGAGGGCGCTCCTCGTCAGCGGCGTCTATCAGGACGTCACCAGCGGCGGCTTCACCGCCAAGATGCACGGCGAGGTCACGTCCGGCGCGGCCGGTTACGTCGTCTACGCCGACACGGCCGGCGGCGCGGACCCCGCCGCGGTCGCGGCCGACTACGGAGAGCGTTTCCCGTCGGCCGCCGTGGTCCCGATGCGGGAGTACGTGCAGCAGACGCTGTCGTACGTGACCGGCGCGTTCCGGAACGCGGCCGTCGTGGCCGGTGTCTTCGGGATCGGTGTCGCCCTGCTCATCACGGGCCTCTTCCTCAAGCTGCGGTTGACGAGAGAGCGGCGGAAGATGGGGGTCCTGTCGGCCGTCGGCTTCTCGGCGCGCGAGATCGTCACGCAGGTACGGGCGAAAACGGTCCTCGCGGTGGCCGCCGGGACCTCGCTGGGCGTGATCTTCGCCGCGACCGCCGGAGAGTCACTGGCCGGTGTCCTCATCTCCTCGGCGGGGCTGGGGATCGCGGATCTCACGTTCCTGCCGGAGCCGCTGCTCGTCTACGTGTGCTACCCGCTGGCCCTGGTCGGCGCCGGATATCTCGGTGCTGTGCTCCTCACCGCGCGGCTTCGCGGGGCCGACAAGAGTTCATGGCTGAAATGACAGGAAATTTCATGACACACCCCGTACTCGACGTCCGCGACGTGACCAAGACCTTCTTCACCACCGATCCCCCCGCCCAGGTCCTGAACGGCATCGACCTCACCGTCAGAGCGGGTGAATTTCTCGTCGTCATGGGTGCCTCCGGCTCCGGAAAGTCGACCCTTCTCTACTGCGTCAGCGGAATGGACCGGGTGACGGGCGGTGACGTTCTCCTGGAAGGCCGGGACCTGACCTCACTCGGCGACGACGAAATGAGCCGCGTCCGGCTGACCAAGATGGGCTTCGTCTTCCAGCAACCTTATTTCCTCAACAATCTGACCATCCGCGACAACATCCTCCTGCCCGCGCTCAAGGCGGCCCCGAAACGGAAGGACGCGGCCGTCGCCCGCGTCGACGCTCTCATGGACCGCTTCGGCATCGCCCACGTCGGCCGGCACGGCATCACCCAGGTCTCGGGCGGCCAGCTGCAACGCGCCTCGATCTGCCGCGCCCTGGCCTGCGAACCGTCCATCCTCTTCGCCGACGAGCCGACGGGCGCCCTGAACAGCAGCATGACCCTGGACGTCATGGACGCCCTCACCGACGTGCACCACGACGGCACCACGCTCGTCATGGTCACGCACGACCCCGCCTGCGCCGCGCGGGCCGACCGGGTGATCTACCTCCGGGACGGGCTGCTGATCGACTCCCGCGAACTCGGGCCGTGGACCAGGGAGCAGTCGGCGCAGCGCGAGGACGACCTGCTCACCTGGCTGAGAAAACTCGGCTTCTAACCTGAAACGCTTCACAACCCAGGACATATCGATATAGGGAAAGATTGCTCATGTTGTAGCGCAACAGTTTCGCCGAAGCCGAGAGGCAGACAGGAGTGGCCGGTGCCGGATACGACAGAGGCCCGGATCGCGGCCGCCGCGCGGATCAACACCGCGATGGCGCACCCCGCCCGGGTGTACGACTACTTATTGGACGGCAAGGACAACTTCGCGGCCGACCGCGAGGCCGCCGAGAAACTGATCGAGCTGTCCCCCGGCACCCGTGAGGGCGTCCGCGCCCACCGCGCGTTCCTCGGCCGGGCGGTCCGCTACCTCGCCGAGGCGGGTGTCGCGCAGTTCCTCGACATCGGCACCGGCATCCCCACCCAGGGCAACACCCACGAGATCGCGCAGCAGGTCAACCCCGAGGCACGGGTGGTCTACGTGGACAACGACCCGATCGTCCTGGTCCACGGCCGGGCTCTGCTGACCGGCAGCCCCGCCGGGAGGACCACGGTGATCGAGGCCGACCTCCGGCAGCCGGACGTGATCCTCTCCCACCCCGAGACCCGGGCGGTGATCGACTTCACCCGTCCGGTGGCCATCGTCCTGGCGGGCGTCCTGCACTTCATCACCGACCAGGAGGACCCGCACGGAGCGGTCGAGCACTACAAGAACGCCGTGCCCGCCGGCAGCCACCTCCTGCTGTCGCACATCACCCTCGACTTCGCGCCCCAGGTGCGCAAGGAAGACTTCACCAAGCCCTACGACAAGAGCAGCGCGCCCATGGTCCCCCGCACCCACGCCGAGGTGACCCGCTTCTTCGACGGCTGGAACGTGGTCGACCCGGGCGTCGTCGAGGTGGTCGACTGGCGGCCCGACGAGGGCGCGCAGCGCGAGGACATCCCGGGCGGTGGCCACGCCTGGGCCTACGGCGGGGTCGCCACCAAGCCCTGACGTCTGTAGTTGTACGAGCGAACCCCGCTTTCCCGGCACCAGGCGGGGTTTTCGCACGTCAGAGACCTTCGCGGCTTCACCAGGACCGCGGCCCTGCGGGTTCACCAGGACCGCGGCCCTGGCCCGCCCAGGGCGATCTCTGCCCACTGGCGGAAGCCGGTGACCGATATCCCCAGGTTCGCCGCGAAGGCGGGGCGCGCCGGTGCGGGATGCGTACTCATGTGCTGCTGCGCCTGGAAGAGCCCCATCACCAGTCCGTCCGCGAGAGCCTGTTCCGGGCTGGCCGGCAGCTCGATCGTCACGCCCAGGACCTCGGACAGAACCTGAGCGGCCGTACGGAAGCTCAGGACGTCACCGGCCAGTTCGAGCTCGACGCCGTGAAAACGCCGGGGCTCCGCGAACGCCGCGGCGGCGGCGGC
This sequence comes from Nonomuraea sp. NPDC049649, assembly GCF_040675175.1. Lineage (NCBI taxonomy): Bacteria > Bacillati > Actinomycetota > Actinomycetes > Streptosporangiales > Streptosporangiaceae > Nonomuraea > Nonomuraea sp. NPDC049649. The sequence continues at coordinate 670 of NZ_JBFAOH010000032.1, read as the reverse complement.
TCCGATGTCATCGACGGCGACGAAGGGCAGCCGGGCGTCGGGATCGACTCCCACGAGGAGCCGGTCCGAGGTCCTGTCCGCGAAGTAGAACGACGGCCGGACGAAGTTCTCCATGAACGTGGCCGGTCGCAGGATCGTCCACCGCGGCAGGCCCCGCACGAGCTCCTCGACCGCGGCTTTGCCGCGCCAGTAGTGCCGCATGTGCGCACCCCAGCGCTGCTCGTCGAAGCGCTCGACGTCGACGGTGCCCGCGCCGGACACCGAGGTGTGCACGATGTGCTCGACGCCCGCCGCCCGGGCGGCCTCGACCAGGTTCCGCCCGTGCCGGACCTCGGAGTCTCCCGTCGGATCAGCGAGATCAGGCACCTGCACGGAGAACACCCCGCGGGCACCGGCTAGCGCGGCTCTCAGCGACGCGACGTCGTCGAGGTCGCCGCGCACCAGGACAGCGCCGAGAGACCCGAGTGCGGCGGCACGCTCGGAGCCGGGATCTCGCACCAGGGCGTGCACCGGAACACCGCCGCGAAGGAGCGCGCGAGCCACAGCGCCTCCCTGCTTGCCGGTCGCTCCAGTGACTAATACTCCAGCCGCATTTAGTGATCGATGATTCGTCGCTGTCGCTGGTAATGGCAGCGGCGGGCGCGGGCTTGATGCCGACGTCGCCACTGTG